>JAHEML010000077.1:8579-9558 GCA_024643705.1 Caldilineaceae bacterium
CTGATCCGCAGATTCTGAAGACCGCCTTTGAATTGTTGGATCAAGGCAGGGCGAAGGGGATAATCTCAGATAGCGCATTAACCCTTTCCAGCCCCCAGGCTGTGTGGACTTTTTTCGCGAATGGCAATGGTGAGATGGCGGTCATTCCTGCCGATCTCTACTCATCCCAAACCCTACCGTCTGGATCACTTGGTTTTTCCCACATACCCACCCCCGACGGCGAGAGGCGATCGGTGGTCACTTCGTGGAGCTTTGTCGTCGTCACCCAGAACCGAGAGCGCAGAGAGAAGGCCCTTTTACTGTTAGAGCAATTGTTTGCCACAAATTTTCAAGGTGAGTGGAGCCGATATGCTCAGAGAGTACCAACACAACTCGATGCATTTGCCTATTGGGACACAAGTGATCCCTATACGTCTTTTTTACAAGACACCTTGCTCGACAGCGTTGCACCTCCTGATTTTTATATGTTGAGCGAAATTGGCCGAGCCATGCAGCAAGCCCAGCGTGGCTTGCTGACGGGGGAACAATCTCCCGAACTCTTGATGAGCAACCCAATTTGGCTGCCATAGGTAAATTGCTGCGCGAAAAGGGGGCATGATCAGCCTGATCATGCCCCCTTTTCGTTTATCAAACAGTAACAGTTACTTGATTTCGGCGGATGCGCCTTCGGCCTCAAGCTGTTTTGCCACGTCGGCTGCCACTTCTTTGGTAACAGCGGTGACAATCGTAGCTGGTGCACTTTCGACCAGTTCCTTGGCTTCTTTCAGGCCCAGGCTGGTGACAGCACGCACGGCTTTAATCACGTTGATCTTCTTATCGCCGATGGTCTTCAGGATCACATCAAACTCGGTCTGCTCTTCGACTTCTTCTTCGACAGCAGCGGCCATGGCCATGCCAGCCATCGCCACAGGTGCAGCAGCGCTCACACCCCAGGCCTCTTCCAACATTTTAACAAGCTCGGCGGCCTCCAACAGGGTCA
>JAHEML010000776.1 GCA_024643705.1 Caldilineaceae bacterium
CCCCAAGGATTTACCTTGCCGCGGGGTAAAACGTAGGCGAAGTGCGAAGTGCGCTTGATACCGTGACAATACTTTAACTGCCACCTGCCACCTGCCACCTGCCACCTGCCACCTGCCACCCTTATGCAAATCGATCTCGTCGCCACCGCCATCGCGCTCCTCACCTTCTTCGCCATTTCTGGTCTCATGGCCCTGAGCCTGAACCTGGAATATGGTCTTGCGGGCATTCCAAATTTTGGCAAAGCGCTCTTTGTCTCCATTGGCGCATATACCGCGGGGTGGACCTACACCCGTCTGCTGCCCGCTCTTTACGGGGTCGATGTAATCGATCCCTGCGGCCTCACATTAGGCCAGGCGTTGCAGATGCGCGGCGAGATTCTGCGCACTTTGCCCTTGCATGCCCTGGGCAATTTCGCCATCACCCTGGTCATCGCTGCCATCATCGGGGGGGCAATTGGCTGGCTGGCCTCCTACCCGGCCCTGCGGCTGAAAGAGGAGTGGTACTTGGCCCTGGTTCTGCTGGTGGGCAGCGAAATTATGCGTATCGTCGTGCGCGGCTACGATCCCTTGATCTGCGGCACAAATGGGCTTTCTGGCATTGCCCAGCCCTTCGCGTGGATGGGAACTCTCACCGGCAGCCCTCGTGTAGCCTCGCTCTGTTTTCTCGGCTTTGCCCTGCTGCTCTTGGCTGCCGTCTACCTCTACGCCGAGCGGCTGGCGCGTTCGCCCTTTGGTCGGCTGCTCAAGGCCGTGCGCGAAAACCCGGATGTGACCCAGGAACTTGGTAAAAACGTGCCACGCATCCGCGGCGGTGTCATGTTGATCGGCTCGGCGATTGCGGCTATTTCGGGTGTGCTCTTTGCCGTGAACCTGGGTTTTGTCAGTACAAACGACTACGCGGTCGCTCTCACCTTGGATGTGTGGGTGATGGTTGTGTTGGGGGGTATCGGCAACAACAAGGGCGCGCTTCTGGGAGCGGCCATCGTCACCCTGCTGGATCGGGTCACGGCTATCACCGCCATCCGTCTGGACATGCTCGGCTTGGAATTTGAATTCAACTACGTGCGTTTTATTCTGTTCGGCATTATCTTGCTGCTCATGCTGCGTTTTCGCCCCCAGGGGCTGCTGCCCGAGCCAGTGCGCACCACAGATGCGCATGAGGTGTTGACAAGCGAAGCACTCCTCTAGCACCAGGTGGTTGCATGCTATGCGCATCGCGGCACGGGTACAAGGGGAATTCGGTGTGGACGTTTCGCTGGCCGATCTGTTCGCCGCGGCCACGGTGGCAGAGATGGCGCTGGTGATTGTCTTTCACCTTTCCTACGGAGCCGCCTTGGCCGAATAATTGCTCTTCAACCAGGAAGTATTTGTACATGTGAGTGCCTCGTAAAATATATTTTTGTAGGTACGGTTTTTAACCGCACAACGAGCGGAGACGCCGTCGATGCTCGTGAAAAGAACGGGTTCTCTATGCTTGCGCTGCTGCAAGCAGTGCCTACGAAATTCCACTCAATTTACAGTGTATTGAAGCCAAAAAACTATATTTCATGCCGAATAGAGAGGTGGACTCGATGCTACCCCAACAACGAGCCTTGCGCGAACTTTGCAGACACCCATCAGGTCAACAGGCCGAGATCAGCCCTGCCGAGCTTACCGAGTCTGTCCAGGCCCGTTTTAGCCATATGGCAGCTACTTATCCGGATAAGCCGGCTATCATTCATACCCAGCATACAATGAGCTATGCCACAATCGAACAAATGTCGAATCGTATTGCCCGTGGGTTGGTAGCTCAACCGGACCAGGGTACGGAGCCTATTGCTCTGCTCATCGAACCAGGGGCATTCTCTATGGCTACTGCCTTAGGCAGTGTAAAGGCTGGGTTTTCTTATTGCAGTTTGCCACTGGAGAATCCAGTTGAGCGTTTGCGCTACATTCTCAATGATCTGGGCGCACGTCTGCTTGTCACCGATCAACATGGCTCCCAGATCGCCCAGCAATTGACTGGCGATGGCATTCGGGTACTCCGCCTGGAAGATTTAGACGACACCTATAGCCCGGAACCGCTCGGTATCCCCTCTGGCCCGGATACTCTCTATTGCATTCGCTACACTTCCGGCTCTACTGGAAGACCCAAAGGGGTGATGACAACCCACGGTCAACTTCTCTACGACATACGCAATCGATTTGAGACGATGCAACTCGGCAGCGAGGACCGGGTGGTTGGGTTTAGCGCGAGCTATGCCATTGCAACCATTACCCTTATGGCCGGTGCAACCTACTACGACTTTGCTCTGCGGCAGAATGGAATGACTTCTGTTTATCAAAATATCGTCAGAAATCAGATCACGGTTGTCAACTGTAAAGTCACAACCTTTCGCCAGCTTATGCGCAGTGCAGACCCGTCCACGCCTCTTTCTCACCTGCGGATAGTGCGCCTGACCGGTGAGCCCCCGATTCCAGAAGACCTTCTTGCCGCTCAAGAAATCGTGCCATCAACCTGTGTATTTACCAATCAATACGGCTCTACCGAAGCCCATATTGCCACTCAGTTCTATGCCACAACCGAGAGCATTGGTGCCCATTCCGATTTTCCTT
>JAHEML010000777.1 GCA_024643705.1 Caldilineaceae bacterium
TGATCGCGCCAGACTTTGCCCAAAACCAGACTTTTTGGAACGATAGCCAAGGCACACCCATCCCCATTCTGATCCCAACGGAGATTCCTGAAAACCTGAGCACAGCCATGGCCTATCTGAAAGTTGCCACAGCCCAGGCCATGACCACAGGCACGGCAACGCCCTTGCCAGAGCGCTTTGTAACCGCTACGCCTACCGCCACCCCCATCGAGATCATCGCCACCATCACACCGGAAAACGTGATGACATTGGCTTCGCAGTTGGTCATCTTAACCGCCGAAGCCGAGCGGGTGGGTACCCCAACTCCCCTGCCGGAGCCATACCAACTCATCATGCCCACGCCCCGGTTTATCGTCGTTACAGCCACGCCACGGGCCGCCAACGTAGCCACAGCCCAGGTGATCGCGGCCCAGGCGACTGTGCAAGTGCTGCTCACGGGTACACCCACGCCCACGCCCATCAACCAGGTCACAGCTACACCGCTTTCGCTGTTGATCCCGGTGAGCTATTTCACACCCACGCCCACACCTATCCCCACCCTGAGTGTGCCCGATGCCATCCCCGCGCAACTGCGCGGCCTGATTCTCTTCTTCTCGGATCGAAGTAGCGCGCAGGAACTCTACGCGCTTGATCCCGCGACCGGCGTGGTTTACAATGTGACCCAGCAATGGCCCTACGCGATAGCCCAAGATGCGCTTGGGCTATCGCCCGATGCCAGGTGGCGTGCCCAGGTTGCCCCCGATTCTGCCCGAGTGCTGCAGATACAAGTCTACTCGTATGAATACGGCACCACCCGACAGATTACCACCTTTTCCGGCACGAGTTACGATCCGGCCTGGTCACCGCAAAACGACCAGATCGCCATCGTCACCACAGATCCGGGCAACGACGAAATCTACGTGGTTACATCCGACGGCTCACGTTCCGACCGGCTGACCTTTAACACGTGGGAATGGGACAAACACCCCAGTTGGTCGCCCGATGGCAGCCAGATCGTCTTTTGGTCTAACCGGGAAAGCGGGCGACGCCAACTCTGGCTGATGAACGCAGACGGCAGCGGCCAGTATAATTTGAGCAACAATGAGTACAACGACTGGGACCCGATTTGGATTCGCTAGCCATGAGCAAACCCCCATGTATGATACTAACCGTCTGCACGGCCAATCGTTGTCGCTCGCCGATGATGGCGGCTGTTTTGCGTCGGGGGATAGCCGCCAGGGGTTTTGCCGAGAAAATTGATGTTGTTTCTGCCGGTATCCAGGCAAACCCAGGCGATCCCGTTGATCCTGTGGTGTTGGAACTTTTGGCAAGCCGAGGGATGCCCCCAGGCAAACGCTACGCCCACCCCCTCCTGATGGCCGACGTCCAGCAAGCGGACTTGATTCTAGTGGCAACCGAACAACACCGGCAGAGTCTTTTTCATCGCTCCCCCGAAAATCTCTACAAGGTTATCCTTTTCAGCGAATTAATCGGTTCCCACTGGGATATGGTCGATCCCTTCCGGCAGCCACTTGCTGTTTACACGAACGTGCTCGACGAAATCGAAGAGACCGTAGACAGCGGCTGGGCTAAGCTTCTCCAACTCCTCGACCTCCCATAATCCAGACCTATCCGTCTCGCTCATCCCTTCCCTTCCCTTCACAATTCCTTCCTCGCCCCTCGCAATTCGCAACTCGCCCCTACCTCTCCCAAGGGAAAGCAAATGTCGGGCTGTTCGCATAGCGTTCTGTCTCGATTTCCAGACGGCAACCGCAGCCAGGTGCCAACTCCACAGTGAAGTGGGAATCATCCACCAGCACCTGCGTACCATTGATCCCCACTTCGCCAAACTGGTGCTCGGCATACGCCCCAGCCTGTACAGTCACACGGCGCGCATGTATCTGGCTGGTGTTCACCAAGGTGACGGTGACCCTTTCGGCGCTCAACGAATCGACCAATGCTGCCACATCCTGGGGGATACCTGCGCGCTGGCATGCCGGATCGAAATAGCGTAGCCGACAATGCAGAGGGAAGCCCACCCGCCCGGTTGGAATCCCACCCAGCATCAGTTGGGTCAGTGCCTCGGTTGTGGCCGGGTTGATATGGTTCATATCGTCCGAGAGACGGGTGTCCGGGCTGGTGGTGTCCGCCCGCAGTTCGGTTACTTTTCGGCGCAGCTTGCCCAAGTCGGCCTCCAGCGCGGTGGTCGCGTAGTCTGGGTTGTTGCCTTCCAGATACTGAATCCACGGGTCGTCGCCCAGCCGCTTCAGATCAGCCCGATCCATGGACCAATAGTAGACTTCCAACGCACCGGCCTGGAACGGATAGGGCTTGAAGTCGTACCAATCTTCCTCACCAAAATAGTCCCCGTATGCGTTGGGATACATCATCTGTCCGTCGATCTCCCGCCCGTTGGCGTTGATGAAATCGATCACCCCCCGCCAGGTGTCCACATAGCGTTGCTCGCCGGTCAGCAGCAGCCCATTGCCGAAGCCATAGAGCGCCCGGGTGTAGGAGTATGTGCGGTGAGCTAGTTCGCCGGTCTGGGGCACAATCACCGTAAAGCCCCAACCATAAACACCCCCGTACCAGCGCCCGCCCGTCTCGCCGCCGAT
>JAHEML010000778.1 GCA_024643705.1 Caldilineaceae bacterium
GTGCATTGGAATGGAAATCAACGCTGCTCTATTTTACTCGACAAGACAACAGGATGGCAAGGCGAATGAATCGGTCGCGCTGCCATCCTGTTATCTTGTCAATCATTCTCAAATCTGCCGAGAAACGCTATGCTCCCCGGCAGATTGTTTCAGACTAATTGCCCGCGTCTGTGAAGTAGAAGGTGGACGGGCGGCTGATGTTGGGTGTCTGTCCAGCCTGGATATTGAACTGGCGGGACGGAATGTTGCCCATGTTGTTCTTGACCACGCGCACGCCCATAAAGGCACCCGACTGGCCGACCGTACCGATGGTCCACACTTCGTCGGTGATGATCTTCCAGATTTCCTGGCCGATGGTGATGCGTTCTTCCGGTGTGGCTTTCAGACCAGTGGAGAACATGTCCAGCACCTTCGCCACCGAGCCATCCGGGTCGGGCGCAACACCTGCTGTGCCGCCGGAGGAGTACCAGGCTCCGTAGCCAGGACCTGTACCCGAATTATCGGCCACAGGCAAGGCGTGGTAGGGATAGAGGTAGAGTTCATCCGTGCCGTCGTTCTGCCAGAAGAATGTCTGGAGTTCGTTGGATGCCCGGCGCTGCTCTACCAAACCCCGTTCCTGCTCGACCACATTTAAGAAGATGCCAATCTGCTGCCAATCTTCTTTGATCATTTCGGCAATGGCGGTGAACTGGATGAAGGCCGGGACCGGATTGACCTCGATGATCAGCCGCTCGCCGTTGTCGGTGCGCAGGCGATAGCCGTCGGCATCTTTTTCGGTCAGACCGATAGCATCCAGCATTTCGTTGGATTTGGCCACGTCCAGGGTAGACCAAAGCTGGCGGTATTCGGGGCCGGGGCTGAAGGGCGAGCTTTCGGCCACGACTGCCGAGCCGGGCTTGCCGATGCCCAGGAAGATGACTTCATTGATGGAATCCCGGTCGATGCCCATGGAGAGCGCCCGGCGGAAGTCGGCATTTTGCAGCCACTTGGCGATCTCGTCATCGCCCCGGTAGCTCTGGTTGATCATCAGAGCGCCGTCAGCGCCATGCTGGGCTGGGTCGAGACGCACAGTGTAATCACCAGCTTCGGCATTTTCCAGCAGCACAGGCAGGTTGGCAAGAGAAATGTGGCGGGCCTGGTAGTCGTATTCACCGGCGATGGCCCGCAGGTTGAGGACTTCCAGGTTTTCGGCCAAGGTCATGCTGATGCGATCGATGTAGGGCAGTTGGTTGCCCGCGGTGTCCACACCAAAGTAGTAGGGATTGCGCACCAGCACCCAGTTGTCGGTGGTGATGGGCACTTCGGTTTTCCAAGGGGTAATGACGGGCAGGTCTGGGTTGCGCTGCCAAGTATTCTTATCCTTGAACAGGTTGACCCAGTTGTCAAAGCCTTCTTTTGCCACCATTGCGTCGAGATCAGCCTGATCGACAAAGTCGGGGTGGAACTGCTGCATGTAGGCAGCCGGGGCAACACCACCCATCCCGGATGCACCAAAGATGGCATGACCGCCAAAGACATTCACAGAGCTGCCCAGCACTTCCAGGAAGAGGCTGTTGGCAAAGGGGAAGCTGAACTTGAGGGTGTATTCGTCCACAGCTTCCATGTTGGCGCCTTCGTCGATGTTGAAGAAGGGCGAGCGCACAGGAACCAAGTCCGCATTCTTGTACATATGCTCGAACCAGAACATATAGTCGGCAGTGGTATGGGGCGAGCCATCGGACCATTTCATGCCTTCGCGCAGGTGCACGGTGATCTCTGTGCCATCTTCGCTGACTTCCCAGCTCTTGGCTACATTGGGAACCATTTCGGGGAAACCGTCGGATTTCCAGAAGAGCAGGCGGTCGCCGCCAGCCACACGGTGGCCGTTCTGGCCGTCGGCGGGGCCGGTGAAGCCACGACGCCAGGTTCCGCCATATTTGCCAATTTCATGCACAGGCGCGATCACGAGCAGATCGCTGGCAATGGGCAGGCGGTCGGCTTCGGCGGGCAACGTGCCAGCAGCCACCATTTCAGCCAGCATGGGTGCTTCGGCAAGGCTGGTGGGGAACGATGCTTCGTCGGTGACAATCTGCGGGCCTTCGATTTCGCCGATGAGGCTGGAGCCGAGGGCTTCCTCTTCTTCGGCAGGTGCGGCCGTTGCCTCTGCAACTGGTTCGGCCGTCGGTTCTGGCGCAGCCTCTTCGGCGGCAGGTGCGGCGGCTTCTTCGGCCGCCGGAGCGGCAGCCTCTTCGGCGGCAGGTGTACTGGCACCGCCACAAGCTGCCATCACCAATGCTGCAATGAGCAATAGGGCCAGCAAAAAGGCTCTGGGTGAGGCTTTGGCCGGCAAGGAACGTGCGGTCATAAATACTCCTCCTCTGGGTGTGATATTGTTGCCTTGTGGGCATAAAAAGGTACATCAGATCCGATTGTACGACATCTGTCCCAGTGCATGAGGGATGATGATATGGGACAGGAGGGAGATATCCAGATTATGAGATGGGGGGTAGGCAGGCATGAATACATCTGTATCACCAGACTAGTACAAAGCGGCGTAAATATGCCAATAATTGAGGGTATGATGTAGACTGGTCGTCAACGGTATGATAGAGTCA
>JAHEML010000078.1:0-8917 GCA_024643705.1 Caldilineaceae bacterium
GTTGCGCTTGAAGAGCAGAATGGCTGCAGGGATGCCTGTGCCGTAGAAGAGATTTTCGGGCAGGCCGATGACTGCATCGAGCAGATTCTCCTCGATAAACTGGCGGCGAATCTTGCCCTCGGCCCCACCCCGAAAGAGCACGCCGTGGGGCACAACCACCCCCACCCGCCCGTTCTGGGTCGGGTCCAGATAAGTCGTCTCAATCATATGGGAGAGAAAGGCGTAGTCGGCCTTGCTCTTGGGGGGCACGCCCCGGTGGAAGCGGCCAAAGGTGTCGTTGGCCGCATTCTCCGCGCCCCACTTGTCCAGAGAAAAAGGCGGATTTGCCACCACCACGTGATAGCGCATCAGCGTTGTGCTGTCGTCGAGCAGACGGGGGTCTTTCAGCGTGTCCGTCCATTTGATGTTGTCGATGGTCACGTTGATGTTGTGCAGAAAGAGATTCATCATACACAGCGCCCAGGTTGCGCCATTGGCTTCCTGCCCATAGGCCGCGTAGTTGTCCGAACGCAGCCTTCCGGGAAGCGGCCCGGATGTTTCCGTTGACCCATTCTGGTTCTGGCCGCTTCCCGGAAGGGCGGTAATCTGCTGGGCGCATTTGATCAGCAACGAACCGGAGCCACAGGCCGGGTCACAGATGCGTTCGCCGGGCTGGGGGTCGAGCAGTTCGGCCAGAAGCAACGAAACTTCGGGCGGGGTGTAGAACTCGCCCGCCTTCTTGCCCGCGTCGCTGGCAAATTTGCCGATGAGAAATTCGTAGGCGTTGCCGATCACATCCTGGCTGCCGATGCGGGAGGGGCGCAGGTCCAGACGGGGATCGCTGAAATCCTCCAACAGATGCTTGAGCCGTTCGTTGCGCTGGGCCGTGCGTCCCAGCGCGGCCTCGCTGTTGAAGTCGATGTTGCGAAAGACCCCGTCCAGTTTGGCTTTGTTGGCGTCTTCAATCTGTTCCAGGGCAATGTTGATACGCTCGCCCAGATTGGCCTCGTTGCGCTGGTCGTAGAGGGTGTAGTAGTCGGCTCCTTCGGGCAACACAAAGCGCTCGTACTGCAACTGGCGACGGATGCGTCGCTCGTCGTCGCCGTGGCGCTGGCGCAGGTCGTCGTAGTGCTCCTGCCACACATCACTGATGTACTTGAGAAAGAGCATGACCAGAATGTAGTTTTTGTACTCGGAGGGGTCAATTGTGCCCCGAAAGGTGTCGCACGCCTTCCACACAATGGCGTTGATTTCGTCCTGGTTGATCGTCGCGGGCATGGGGTTTGGTCTCTGTTGGTCTGTTTTGGTATACGGGCGGAGGCAGGGTTTGGATGGGGAGGCTATGCTGCCTGAAGTGGGCCTGGGTTATCAGGAAAAGAATAGAGATGTCCAAATGACAAACAACCTATCATTCTGTTCAGTCGTGGGTCACTATAGCATTGCCCATAGTCAGGCGCAAATGGCTGCTTTCATTCTGACAGGCCAGCCGTTGGCGGCGCAGAAAAATGCGCAGAATCATGCAACGAATCATTCGACCAGCGGCCAGGATTCATCCGGATGCAGGTGTGGATACGGTCGAATTCCGCCTGATCACGAATGATGCGGTCCCAATAGGAGCGCTGCCAAACTGGGTTACCCGGTTGGTTGCGCAGGCGGTTGATGCGCCGGGATGAAAACGATTTGAAGGCACGCATGATTTCGGGCAAACCATGGCGCAGGATCGGATCATCCGACAGGGGGAATTCCAGATCGGCAGGCAGATACGATAATGGCGTTTCCGGTGGCGTATCCGTATCCGTAGGGACAGGTCTAAGACCTGTCCCTACCGACCAATATCAAATTCCGTTGCCAGCCAGGCCAACCACCCGGCCTCGAATTCCACGGCGCTGACCCCATAGGCAGCGGGGATGGCCTCGGCCCAGCCGCGATAATCGCCCAGGGCTTGCAACAGGTCGGGGAATCGTTCAAGGCCGTAGACATCCACTGCATACAAAAAGACCGTCGTCGTCGCAAAAATTTCCTGCCGGGTTTCTGTGTGCCACATGGGGCCAGATGGGGTGACGTTGAGGTTGGCATCTTCCGCGAAATCAAAATCGTAGGTTGTGGTCAAGCGAGAGAGGCGCAAGGCCGGTGTAGAGGTGGAGGAACGCGCAGAGATGTCCGGCGTGCAAGCAAGCAGCGCCACCCGGACACCCAATGCGTCCACGGCTTGACACGCCTCCGCAACCCGGTCGGGGAGTGGACCCTGGCGCTGGGCTTCGTCATCAAAGAGCCAGGGAAGCAAGAAGCCCTGATCAATGCCCACCGCTCCGCTCGTCAACTGGAGCCAATTGCGCAGCCCGCTCTCGGTAAGATTCGACCAAATCCAGATATGGTCGCGGGAGTATCGGTCAAAGCTCTCTTGCACCAGATCGTTGATCAAATAGAAGGTAGCTGCCCGGAAGAGTGCTGTTTCGTTGTCTAACCCAATGGGCAGATTTTGAAGCTGGGGGGATGGCAAACGTAGCTCTTTGGAGGCAAAATCGAAGGTGATTTCACTGTCGTCGGGGAGGACGACAATTGTCTGGCGGGATGGCAGGGTGGGCAACCCCAGATTTTGCCGCATTTGCACATAGGCGGCTTCGATCTGGGGGGCCGCCGCCAATACCGCGTCCCGATCCCTGGCCCAAAAACGAAAGACGAACTGGTCGCCCTCCCACAGATCCCCTTCTCCCCAGGCAGATGGAACCGGTGCCGTCCGTAACCAGCCGCTTGGATGCTCCCTGTAAAAGCGTACCGTCCGACTCAGCAGGGGTAGGTCCGGATCGGAGATTGTCAAATGAACCAGCCTCACCCCATCCAACAGTTCCACATCTTCCACCACAGGGACCGGCGGAGCCGACTCATCCTCCATCAAAGCAAGCACAATCCCTTCGCGCCATTCAGCCGGGGCTGCCGGATCGAGCAGGGCCTGGGCAAGAAAGCCATTCCGCTTCTCTTGGGCGGCAGATTCGGCCAGCGCGGCCTGCTCAATTTCTGCTGCTATCGCGGCCAATCCAGTTTGCGCCCGCTGCCACAAAAGCCACCCCCCCGCCACACCTACCGTTACAAGAACCAGCACCGCTGGGATCAACCACCGCCGGGAAAGCCATTGCCGGCCGCCCAATTGATGAGAGCTATTGTCTGCTGTTTCTCCCACAGGGGCAACCGCGTCCTGCTCCCACTGGGCATCGTCCAGCAACACTTGCCAGGCAACGGTCGGCTCTTTCTTGGCCACGGTTCACTCGCCTTCTCGTCGAGGAAAGAAGAAAGCCCACACAGCTTTGCCATTCATCTGGCACCAATGCTCCCGGTGGGTGGGAACATAGGGCGCAATGCGCTCGACCAATCGTGAATCGTGGGGGCCAAATGCCGGATGTTGCTCGACCAAATAACGTACCAGCTCGCCGTAGCCTTCCACATCGCTTTTGAAATGGAGGAAGCCGCCGGGCCGAATTTTGGCTGCCAGTAGATCGACAAATGGGGGCGCAAAGAGGCGCTTGATCTTGTGCTGTTCCTTCCACCAGGGGTCGGGGAAGAGCACATGCACAGCCTCCACCCGGCCATCAGGAATCTGCACTGCCAGGCTGACCCGCACATCATCGTCCGAGAGCCACAAATTCGTCAGCCCCAGCCCCTCGCCACGAGCCAAAGCCAATCGCGTGGCCTTGGTCTTGACTTCGTATCCCACAAATAGACCCTGGGGATGACGACTGGCTCTGTCCAACAAGAAGTCGCCCCGGCCATACCCCACTTCGATTTCCAAAGGCCGATCACTGACTAAGGCGGAGCGCAAAGCCGGCCCATTGTCACCCCGGGGATCGTCCAGGGCAAACGCCCGAAAGAAGGCCCGGTTCAGCCCCCACGGGGGAAGACGATCCGCACCGGGCCGATATTGGGGGTGGCCGCCGAGCAACCCTTTGCCCGCTTCCCAATCTGCGTAGAGCTGGGCGCTCTCGGCCTCGGATAGCTCCTCCCAGGCGAAATCCATGCGTCCCTGGGAAAAAGAGGTGGGCGAATAGGTGATTGGCGATTCGGGGGCTACAAGGTCGGTTGATTGGCTCATGGCGAGGACTTATCCCCCCAGTTTCCGCTGGATGGTATCCTTCACCACCCCGGCATCCGCGGGCAGATAGACCGGCGGATTGGCGAAACGGCTCTCCACTTCGTCTAGGGTTCCTTCGTGATAGCCCACCTTGAACGGTGTAAACTTTAGCCCATGCGCGGTGGAAATGACCACCACCCGGTCGTCCCGCTGGATCACACCACGGGCACGCAGGTTGAAGAGCGCTGCCAGGGCCGCGCCCGTGTGGGGACAGGCGTACATACCCGTATTGTCGGCAACCGCGGCCGCGCTGGCGAGTTCGTCTTCTGTCACCTGCTCCACAATGCCATTCGTCTGCTGGATGGCCTGCACCGCCTTTTCATAGCTCACCGGGTTGCCGATCTGGATGGCCGAAGCCAGGGTCTTGCTGGCCTGGATGGTCGCCTTTTCGGCAAAACCGTTGCGATAGCTCAAATAGAAGGGGTTGGCCTTCTCCACCTGGGCCGCCACCAGCCGGGGCATCTTGTCGATCACCCCCAGATCGCGCATCAATGTCAACCCCTTGTACAGCGCGCTGATGTTGCCCAGATTGCCCACGGGGATCACAATCCAATCGGGTACTTCCCAGTCGAACTGCTGGACAATTTCAACCGCGACGGTCTTCTGCCCCTCCACCCGCAGGCTGTTCATGGAATTTGCCAGATAGAGGCTGTCGTCCTGGGTCACATCCTTGACAATCTCCATGCAGCCGTCGAAGTCTGTGTCCAGGGCCAGCACATGCGCGCCGTTGGCAATGGGCTGGATGAGTTGGGCCGGGCTGACTTTGCCCTGGGGCAAAAAGATCACAGCGGGGATGCCCGCGGCCGCGGCATAGGCGGCCAGAGCAGCGCTGGTGTCTCCTGTACTGGCGCAGGCCACAGCCCGCACACTTGTGCCCTGCTGCATCATCTGTTTTACCACACTCACAAGCACGGTCATACCCAAATCTTTGAAACTGCCTGTGTGGGAATTGCCACAGAGCTTCACCCACAGGTCGGGTAGATCGATCTGCTTGCCCAGCCGCTCGGCCCAAAAGAGGTTGGAGTTGCCCTCGTACATGCTGACAATGTTGTCGTCGTCGATGGTGGGGATCACCCACTCCTTTTTGCCCCATACACCGCTGCCATAGGGCCACTCGGTCGCGCCGATGCGGCTGTCCAGCAGAGTTTTCCATTCGTCGGCGGATCGTTGGCGCAGGGCATCCACATCGTGGGCCACTTCCAACAGACCGCCGCAGGTGGGGCATGTGTAAATGACCTGATAGATAGAATATTCGCCGGGACAACCCCGGAAACAGCGAAAATGAACTTTGTGCTCGTACATGGGATTCACCGGGGAGAGGAGGAGTACCGTAAAAGTACAGGGTTGATGAGACGGTATGGCTATTTTACCACAGCGGGTATCTTCTCAGCATTCAGGAGTACCTGTCAGGTGCGCCTGTGAAACATGCCCACCAACCACAAAATACTGTTGGCGCACCTGACAGGTACTGTTTCTGCAAAAAGAAAATCCTGTGCAGCCGGGCGGATTGGGTGTTGAGGGAATGTGGAGTAGAATCGAAAGAAGACTATTCTGCCATCGTTCCATCACCGGCCAACTGCCCTATGTCCCACGAACCCACAACCGTTGAAAAATTGCGGGGCCTGCCCTGGAGCTATGCCACCAACGCGGCCAATACAGTCTTCTCCCAGTTCACCTTTTTTGGCTCAGTCTTCGTTCTCTTTCTCGACCAGTTGGGTCTGACAAAGACCGAGATCGGCATTGTGTTGGCATTGACGCCCCTGGCAGCGCTCATAGCGCCCTTTGTAGCCCCCTACACCGCCCGCATCGGTTACAAACGGGCATTTATCCTCTACTATGGCGGGCGCAAGGCAGTGACAGTCCTACTCTTGCTCACGCCGGTGATTCTTAGTGCCTATGGCGGGCGGGCCGCATTCTGGTTTGTGGCCGGGGTGGCCGGGCTATTCTCCCTGAGCCGGGCTGTAGAAGAGACCGCCTACTACCCCTGGATGCAAGAATTTGTGCCCAATTCGGTGCGGGGCAAATACTCGGCCACCAGCAATATTTTTACTGCCTTCACAGGTTTTATCACCGTTTGGATCGCAGGCATGGTGATTGGCAACACCAGCGGACTGAACGGCTTCATGCTCCTCTTTGCCGCTGGGATCGTGGTTGGCTTCATCTCGGTGTGGGCCGCCAGCTTTATTCCGGGTGGCGCGCCCAACCCAGCCGAGGCTAGCGGCAAGCGCAACCTGTGGGCAGCCGTGCGTGATCCGGATTTCCGCCGCTATCTGATTGGGCTGGCCCTGATCACATTGGGCACAGTCCCCTTGGCTTCCTTTCTGCCCCTCTATTTGCAGGATTTGGTGGGATTGGACGCCAGCGCGGTGGTCTTTATCCAAATGGGCACACTCTTGGGAACCCTGGCCTCCAGCTATTTGTGGGGATGGGCCGCCGACCGCTACGGCAGCAAACCGGTGATGCTAACCGGCGCGGCCATGCTTGTAGCCCAGCCGATCCTTTGGTGGCTGCTGCCCCGGCAGATGGCGTGGAGTCTCTACCCTGCGTTGGGCATGGCCTTTTTGCAAGGGGTGGGCAACCTGGGCTGGGGCATCGGCGCGGCACGGCTGCTCTTTGTCTCCATTGTTCCCAACGAAAAGAAGATGGACTATCTGGCCATCTATTTCTTTTGGGCCGGGATCACCGCGGGCGCAAGCCAACTGCTGGGGGGCAGCGTGCTGGATATGACCCAAAGCATTGCCGGGCAGATTGGCCCTCTCACCCTCGACCCCTACACGCCCATTTTTCTCATCTCGTTGCTCATGCCCCTGGGCAGCATCCTTCTTTTGCGGGCCATCCGGGCCGACAGCCCCTTTTCCACCAGCCAGTTCGCCGGTCTCTTTCTGCGGGGCAACCCCTTTTTGGCAATGGGTTCCTTGGTGCGTTTCCACTGGGCCAGAGACGAAGAAGACACGGTGGCCGTCACCGAGAGGATGGGGACGATCCGCAGTCGGTTGGCCGTAGACGAATTGCTGGAATCTCTGGCCGATCCCCGCTTCAACGTGCGTTTCGAGGCCATTCTGGCAATTGCCCGGATGCCCGCAGACGAGCGGCTTGTGGCCGGCCTGGTGAAGACGCTGGAAGGCAAGAACCCATCCCTGAGCGTGCTGGCAGCCTGGGCATTGGGGCGGCTGGGCGATGAACAGGCCCAGGCCGCCCTGCGCGAAGCACTGGACAAATCGGATTATCGATCCGTGCAGGCCCACAGCGCCCGCTCCCTGGGAACCCTGGGCGATCACTCGGCTGTCGCGGTTCTGGTCGCACGGTTTGAGGAAGAGCAGGATGAGGGACTACAAGTGGCCTATGCCTCGGCCCTGGGTCGATTGGGTGCAGTAGAGTCAACAGGCCCCCTGCTTGCGTTGATGGAACGATCTGAAGACGAAATGACCCGCCTGGAAGTCGCCCTGGCTCTGGCTCGGTTGGTGGGCGACGAGCGACACTTTATCCGGCTGCTGCGTCAACTGCGCGCCGAGCCACACACAAACGCAGCCCAGGCAGTCTCTGGTTTGGCCCGATATCTTGCTGGCGACGGGGCGATCAGTGCGGAGGGCCAGGCCACCTTATTGCAAAGCGCCGAGTCCTTCTCTCAAAATCGGATGGATGCAGGCACAGAGAAGCTGCTGGCCGCTATTGAAGCATTGCCGCCCCTGACCGAACCAGGAGCCGACGAGATTCGCCGCTTCTGTGCCCAGCGCCTTGGTGATAGCCAGGAACCAGCATTGGATTATCTACTCTTGCTCTTGTTTGTGCTGCGGGCCGGATAAAACCGAGGTATCTACTCTTCCTCGATCGCAATCGCGCGCACAGGAGAGCCGTCGCCCCCATCAACCTTGAGGGGCAGGGCGACAAACTCCACTACCGGCTTTCGCAGCTCCCGCAGATTGGTCAGACATTCCACAATCACAATGTCCCCGCCCAGCAAGGTTTGATGTACTTCGGTCAGCTCGGCCTTATTTTCCGGGCGTAGCGAAGCCACCGAAGGCGTCTCCACCCCCACCAGTGCTACTTGCCGTTCCACCAACCAACGGGCCAGCTCCGCCGAGATACGGGGCATGTCAGGCCGGTAGTCGGGCATGTCGGCGTGGAGCGACCAGTCGGAACGCAGAAGCAGCCGACATCCCGGCGTGACTTTGTCTGCATGGGGTAGCAGATCGGCCACTGTGTGCAAGCCATTGGGTTCGATTGATGACAAGTCGATGACCTGGGCAGGGCCGACCAGTTGGTCCAGGGGCCAGTTGTCGATGGTGTTCCCCCCGGCCAAGAAATGCAAGGGGGCGTCCATGTGGGTGCCCGCATGGCTGTACAGATGCAGATTGGTGGTGTTGTAGCCTTCCGAATCAATGCGGGTGTGGGGTTCGATGGCGACACCCCGCATCCCGTGGCGCAGGGTCAGGGTCAGATCAACAAAACGCTTTGACATTGGGTTTCTCCATTAGGGATTCTAAAGAGATTAAACGCAAAGGGACAAAGGAGCAGAGACGCGAAGTCAGTCAGGTTTATCTCTGCGCCTTTGCCCCTCTGCGACTTTGCGTTAAAAATATGTCCGGTCTTATGCCGATTCAAGCCGAGCAAGTTCAGCGCGGGCCGCGGCCAGATCGCCTTCCATCTTGGCAATGCGCTCTTCCAGGACGGCGCGCCTTTCGGACTGAGCCAGTTCAGTTTCAGCTTCATCATCAGCCAAACGGCTGTCTGTGCGGATGGCAAGCAGATGCAGCACCCAGAACACCCCACCTGTTCCACTGCGGGCCAGGGCATCGAAGATGGGCACACCGCCGC
>JAHEML010000078.1:8927-9541 GCA_024643705.1 Caldilineaceae bacterium
AGCCCCAGAATGAGCCGGTAGAGCACCGACCCCAGGTCGAAGAGAATGAGCAACGCGCCCACCAGGGCAACCCCGTATAAATAGGCCCGCCGGGGGCCAGAGTGCCGTTCGGCTTTGGCTGTCGTCTCTTCTCCTTCGGCAGCCCGTTGCACTGTGCGCCAGTGGATCACCCAAACCGGCGCGCCCACGGCCAGCAGACTCAACCCATTGGCCGCCTGCCCCGCCCGATATTGGTCCAGGTTCCAGCCGCCCACAAAGAGCCAATCCAGCACCAGACGCAACAGATCAACCAGCCCCACCCAGAGCGCAACCAGGCCAATGGCCGCCACGAGATAGTAGTACAGACGCCGCACATTGGCACTCTCTGGGCTGTCGCCATAGCGGGCAGCCTCGGCCTGCACCTGCCCCCAATGCCAGCGCCAGGCCACCAGGCCCAGAGCAATCAGGGAAAGGGGCATGGCAAGGGAATCCAGTGGCTGGCCGGATGGATAACCCAGCAGGTTCAACAGGATTTGGCCGAGGAGAATGGCCGCGGGTGACACAGTGACAGCCGCGCTGATAAGAGTGGCTGCGTAGAGGTAAAAACGGCGCAGCGCGGTGGATGCTTCGGTCGG
>JAHEML010000779.1 GCA_024643705.1 Caldilineaceae bacterium
TGCGATGGTGCATAGGAATCTTTGTTGGATAGTAGGCCATGTAGCCGCCTGCGCTCAACACGGCGCCGTCCGCTCGAATACGACGAAAATAGTCGATCCAGAAGTCCAGGTCGATCACGGCAGGATCATCGTCGGTGAAGGTGAGTTGTGCCCAGCGCATAGGGCGGGAAGGCCAAGAGGGAGAGATGAGCATGATAGGTTCCTTTGGGGTGAGAGAAGCGTAATGGGTGCTGTGTACCGTGTGCTGCGTACCGTGTGCTGCGTACCGTGTGCTGCGTACGTCTGAGGTTTGGGCGAGGCTGATGTCAATGCTGGAATTGTGAGAGAAAGAAACGTGAAATGTGAGATCGGGGGAGGTTCTCACGTTTCACGTTTCTTTACTTTCTGACCTGACCTTCCGGTGAGGGACTGCACAAGCAGGACAAGCCGGGAGATTGTCTGTCTTGCTGGCGGTCAGGCTTAGGTCAGTTTAAGCACGGTCACATCCCGGGCGGGTGCAATCAAGGTGACAGTACGCCCACTGGCTTCTGCATCTGCACCCCACAGGGTCTCGCTGCTGGCGAAGGAGGCGAAGCTTTCCGATAGCACCAACCGTACGGGCCGATCCTGACGCGTGGGATTGGAGACCCAAAGGTAGACGCCGCCATCGCCGGTGTGCAGCCGGGCTTTGATACGAGGATCGGTGGATGTGATGTGTTGGCTTTTGCCCGCAAAGTCGAGCAGGTCGGCGTAGAAGGGGGCGGAATTGTCGCTGGGATGTGCGCCATGGCCTGCACCGGCCATTGTGCCGATGAGTCGCGTCCGTCCTTTGCCATAGGTGTGATCCACCGCGGCCACCTGCCCATCCGCATACCAGCCGACGGGTGTGCCGGTGGTGGGGGTGTAGGCTTGCAAAAAGATGCCGCCCCAAACTTGGGTTCCGCTCAGATTGAAGCGCAGATCGTCCAGAAGGTCTGGCACAAACTCCACATAACTTTCCTGCGCCCCAAAGAGTGCGTCCAGGCCAAGGTTGGGCTGCACCTGCCCCACGTGGGCCCCATCGCCCCAATAGCCCGGGCAGCCTTCCGCGATGAGGGTGCCGCCTGCGGCTACCCAGGCTTTTAATTTTTCGGCATTGGCCGCAGAAAGCATGACAGGGATGGGCAGATAGAGGAAATCGTATTCGTCGATGTGGTCGATATGCACCCAATCGGCCTGAATGTTGTTATCGAAAAAGCCCTGATACGCGCCCTCTGCCGAGCGAGAGTAGAAATCGACTTTGCCCTGTTGGGCGTAGAGAAATAACTGGGTTTCTGGGTTGAAGACGATGCCGACTTCGCCTTGGACAGGCCGGGATTGCCAAAGCTTTTCTTGGGCCGAATCGGTGGCCCAGCGCCCCACTTTGCTCACCATTTCCGAGCGGGGCGTGCGCGAGCCGTCCATCCCATAGCCGCCGAACGCGCCAAAGAGCGGGCCGTCCAGCAGGGGCCGCCAGCGCAGGTAGAGCATGCCGGTAGCGCCGAGCATAAAGCTGGTGAAGTCCCAGAAGCGGATGTCCTCCACCGAGGCAATGCGACCTTCGTTGCGGGGCTTGCCGATGACCTGTGGCTGCATCCACAGGGGGCCAGCGTAGGTTTCGGCGTGCCAGAAAGGTTTCCCCCTGGAAGCCGCCCGCACCAGATCCATGGCGTGGAATTGCTTCCACGGCTCGTCTCCGTGGCGGGATGAACCCCATGTAAGGCCATAGCTTTCCACCTCTGCCGCGGCCCGCCAGTCGTCCGAGCCACCGGACGCGGTTTTGGTCAATGCCGCCGCGATGCCGTGGCCTGTGATCGGGTGATTGGGGTCCAGGCGGCGAATCAGGGCCACCCGTTCGCCCATCAACCGGTAGGCGTTGTCGATGCGAAATTGCAGCCAGTCTAATGTGTCGGGATAGGGTGCATGGACGCGGGGCGCGGTCACGTCTTCCCATTCGGAAAAGCTGTAGCGACGCCAGGCTCGGCCCAACGTACGCAGATCGCCATATTTTATCTTCAGCCACTCCCGGAATTTTTGCTGCGTGCCCTCGCAATAGCAGACATTCGGCGCATAGTTCACTTCGTTCCAGACATCGTAGCCGCCCATGCCGGGGTGATCTTTGTAGCGGTTGACCAACTCGGTGATGAATCTGTCGGCCAAACTCTTGAAGTCTTCGTTGTCCAGGCAAAGGCCGGGTGCTCCGCCGATGGCACAGCTCCCGTGCATGCGGCTGTTGAGTTGCAAGCCGTCCACGGTTTCCAGGCGGGCGTGGGCATGAGAACGGTAGGCCCATTCGGGTGCGACTGTCAGCATCTCGGCGATGATCGTCTTGATGCCGTTGGCCGCGGCCAAATCAAACTGGCGGTCATATTCTTCCCAGTCGAATAGGCCGGGCGCGATCTCGATGCCACCCCACAAAAACCAATGGCGGAAGATATTCATGCCATCTTCGGCTGCTACGCTGTAGTCCCGTTCCCAATCTTCCTGGGGCGGGTTGGATTTGCGGAAATAGACGGATCCGTAGGGAAAGCGGGGCAGTGCGGGGTGTGTCATAGGGGATTCCTTGCTGAAAATGGTTTGGGCAACGGCAGAAGAA
>JAHEML010000780.1 GCA_024643705.1 Caldilineaceae bacterium
GTAGCCGATTGCAAAGGGACCAGATAGCGCTTGCCATCCCGCCGGGTGCTGTCTTCGATACTCTGTACGCCATCGGGGTAGGGGCCGGTGAAACCATCTTGGGCAATGTAATCATCGATGGGGGCCAAAAGACCAGCGTCGGCGTAGGGTTGCCATTCCCACCCCTGGAAGGATGTGATGTGCGGGACTGTGCCGCCAGCGAAGGTCGTCTGCAACTTGGTGTAATAGTCGTTGCCGGTACCGCTGGGCGAGGGCTTGACTGTCACATTGGGGTTGGCTTCCATATAGGCAGCGGCCAGGGCCTCCCACGCGGGGATATCTGACGCATCGGCCCAGGCAAAGAAGTCGATGGTGATCGGTTCGGCAGCGGGTGCTGCGGCTTCTCCGCCGCCGCTGCTGGACTCGGGGGCCGAAGCGGGCGCGGCAGGCGCAGCGCAAGCCGCAACCACCAGGGCCAACGAGCCAAAGCCCAAACCCTGTAAAAAGGTCCGGCGGGAAACACGTTGTGTGCTCAGTTGAGCGTCTTTCATGGGGTTCCTCCTTGAAATGAAACAAAAAAGATACAGATTTGCGAATTGCGAATTGCGAAAGCAGTCACGTTGAGTCGATTACGCAATACGCTATACGAAATACGCAATATCAAGCCAACTCCAACACCTCCAACCCAGCCAGCCCGGCAAAGGCCCGCAAACTTTCCCGATAGTCTCCATAGACAATGCAGAAATGATGCTCCAATCCTTCGCGCATGACCGTGTCGAAGACATCCAACGCGGGTCGGTCAAAGCGAATGACGCCGCTGGTTCCGCCGAAACTGCGGGGCGCACGCAGCATGTCGCCGCCACCGATAACCAGCCGGTAGCCCCGGTCTGGGATGCGATGAAGCCGGGCCACAGTCACCCGTCCCGGCTTCAGGGTGAACTCGAAGAGCAGGGGCAATTTGCGGTTGCTGTGCAACGTTGCCTGCACGGGTTGTTGGGTGTCCGCCATCGAGAAAGGTGCCAGCCCGCAATGCCACAACACCGCCGTGTCGCTTGCGCCGTCCACATTCACCAGATCGGTGATAAAGGGCTGCTCGCCAGCAATGGCCTGTAGGAGAACCAGGGTCAGGGTGCCGTTGACATCGGCCTCGCAGCTACAGGGCGATCCATCTTCTGTAAGCATGCTCATGGCACCACAGGCCGCGCAGCCCAGCTCGGTAAAAAATTCCGGCCAACAGCGCACCGCCACCCCGTCCAGTTTCTCGTCGTCTACCCGTTGACGCAGGGCAGCGTAGACACCCGCCGTGCCTTTTGTGGCGGTCGGTTCCATCTCATCCAAATTGGAGAGATAGCCGCCCACCCGTTCCAAAAAAGCCTGACGGGGTGCATCGTCCACCGCTGCCGCGGCTTGAAGCGTTTGCGCCAGCGAGAGGGGTACGACCGTTGCTCCGAAGAGTTCGCCCAACTCGTCAGCGTCGTAGACGCACGTATCGAAGCCCGCCGGATGTTCCCCCACCAGCCCGATACGGGCCTGAGCCAATACGCGACGGGCACGCCCGGCCCGGGCCAATTGCTCCACTTTTTCCAGCGCGTGGGGAGCGTCTGCCGGGCAAAGCTGATAGTCGTAGGCAAGCGCCCTGTGTTGCAGCGCGTGGCCCGCCAGATTGATTCCGCACAGACTGTTCAACCGCAGCCGCCCCCCATCCCGCGCTTCGGGTACGGCCCATAGAAGCAGAGGCGCGCCGTTGGCTCGGTTGGCCTGGGCGATCTCCACGGCCATGGATGCATCGGCGAAACTGGCTTGCAATAGGATCAGCAGATCGTAGCCGCCATCGGCCAGCGACGCCACTGCCCTTACTGCGCCAACGCCGTCCATCAGCAACTCAGCGCCCGTCCCCAGCACCCGGTGGCCGGCCTCCGCCAGCCGCACCGCGACTGTGTCTGCCACAGATTGGGCCAGCGGCACATCAAAGGTGGGGCGAGCAATCGAGATCAGCGCGATAGACAGAGGAGAGTTTGGCATAAGGATTGTCTAGCCATTGTGAAGGATACGTAAGTCGGGTGATTCGTGCAGGCCCAAGGAGGTGCAAACAGGAACAGCAGCAGACCACAGATTGCACGGATATGCACAGAGATGTTCCCTGCCCATCCGCCCGTTCCGTGAGAATCCGTGGTTATTTGGTAAGACAGGTAAGCGGGAAATCGCAATAACTGTGCGGGGTCCACAAATACACATCTCTGTTTGGATTTGTTGTCTGGCAACGTGTTATTCGTACGATTTTTTAGAAAATTCGGGGTGGATGCACCCATTATACTCGTGAATACTTGAAAGGCTAATTACTGGGGTCGTCGATCTTTTATCTCTTGATAGGAATTGCCTCAATGGGGTAGATTGGCCCGTGGCCCGGATAGACCTGGGTTGCGCCTTTTTCGCGCAAGAGTTGCCAGCTTGCCATTGCCGCGTCGGCATCTTCGGCCACAAAGTAGGCCGGATTGGTCAGATCGCCGGTGAAGGCTTGGCCGCTGTCCAGCAACAAAGCAACGCTGTCAGCCGAGTGGCCGGGGGTGTGTACGATTTCGCCGGGAATGCCGATCTCGGCCAGCAAGGC
>JAHEML010000079.1 GCA_024643705.1 Caldilineaceae bacterium
CCGCTCCAGCCTTCCACCTCAGACAGAGGTCACACCCATCAGCTACTCCCCTCTGGCGTTTCGCTATCAATTGTTGTTACCCGAGGCCCAGCCAGTCCGGTTTTTCCTGTTCTATTTCCCTGGGTGGACGGCAAGAATTGACGACGTACCCGCGCCCGTCTACCCAGAACAGGCAAGCGGTCTGCTTCTCGTCGATGTTCCTTCAGGCGAACATCGGCTGGAGATCGCCTACCGACTCCCACCCTATCGTTGGGCCGCGCTGGTACTCACTTTCTGCTCCATCGTGATCCTGTTTGTGATGAGCAGGCGCGGCAAATCGGCTATCCAATACATTCGCGATGATGTGCAAACAACGCCTCAGGCCCAATCTGCCCTCATCTTTCTGCTGCTTCTCATCGGCCTCAAACTTGGCTTGCGCGACCAATTGCCTGGATGGATGCGCTTCCAATCGCCAGCAGGCACCGTGCTCGCCGCCCAACAGCAGACCGACATTGTGTTTGGCGACACCATTCGGCTTCTCGGTTTCGATGCCCCCGACAGAGTCTATCGCCCTGGCCAAAGGATGCACGTCCGGCTCTACTGGCAAGCGCTCCGGCCCCTGGAGACAGATTTCACCACCTTTGTCCATTTGGATTCCCTGCCCCCTATCGAGACCCGCGCCACTTCGGACAACGAAGCGCCCGGCGACGCGCAAGCCCAGATCGACATCCCCACCCACACCTGGACACCGGATACATATGTGCGCGACGAACACCGGTTTTCTCTGCCACCGGATATGCCCCCACAGATCTATCAAGTGCGGGTTGGTCTATACAACCCAAAAAGTGGGGAACGACTGTCGCCCTCTGTGGAGAACGGGGATGTGATCGCCACAGTCTATATCGTAGGCGATCCCCCCGAAAGCCCCAGCGTGCGCGCCCAAAGAACCAAGATTGGGGATTCGATTGAATTGAGAGGCTATGGTTTTGCGGGGAAGACAGCAACCGAGATCACCTGCTCGGCGGCCAACATGGACGAATGTCTGCCCCCAGTGACCCTGTACTGGCGTACCGACAAACCCATCGCCGAAAACCTGACTGTGCTCCTTCACCTGATCGGGCCGGATGGTGCGCTCTACGGCCAGGGAGATGGCCCGCCACTGGGGGGGCGTTACTCAACCTCACTCTGGCTGCCCAACCAAACAATCGCCGACAGCCATATTTTGCAGACAGAAACAACCCTCCCACCCGGCGAATACCACCTGCTGGCTGGGTTATATCATCCGGAAAATGGCGAACGACTACCCGCCATGGGGAAAGATGGCCTACTGCCCCAAGGAGCTGTGCCGCTGACTGGTCTACACCTGATTATCGTTGAATAAGCTTATACCCTAGTAGACATCTGGCAAACCTGTGCTATACTTCTACCATGAAACAGAAACAAGAGCGTTGGGATTCATTGAATACAATCTTTGCCACCCCAGGCACTGCCGTGGGTGGCATCCTCGCGCTTACATAGCCCGCTCTTGGAGAGGAAACGTCTCTCTGGGGGATGCGGGCATCTCGAAAACGTGAAACGTGAAACGCAAGTGCACTCGATGCATGTGCGATTATCACGTTTCACGTTTTACGTTTCTACGGCAACATAAAACAAACTCCCATTCCAAGAGAGACCGATTATGTCAGACAAATATACACCTCAAGAGATCGAGCCACAATGGCAGGCTGCCTGGGAAGCCGCGGGCCAGCACGACACTGTCGAAGACCCCACCCGCCCCAAATGGTATGCCCTGACAATGCTGCCTTATCCCTCCGGCGACCTGCACACAGGCCACTGGTACGCCATGACGCCCAGCGACGCCGGCGCGCGCTACCGGCGCATGCAAGGCTACAACGTCTTCTTTCCGCCTGGCTTCGATGCCTTTGGCCTGCCAGCCGAAAACGCGGCTATCAAGAACAATGTCCACCCCAAAGTGTGGACGTACAAAAACATCGAGCGGATGCGCGGCCAGTTTCGCCAAATGGGCGCGATGTGGGCTTGGGACAGAGAGGCCGTTACCTGCGATCCGGACTACTACAAATGGAGCCAATGGTTCTTCCGCAAACTGTTTGACATGGGGCTGGCCTACCGGGAATTTGCACCCGTAGACTGGTGCCCCAACTGCAACACTACCCTGGCTCGCGAACAGGTTTGGGGCGATGACCGCCACTGCGAGCGCTGCGGCACACCTGTGATCAAAAAAGAGCTGAACCAGTGGAAGTTTCGCATTACCAACTACGCCGAAGAACTGCTGGCCGACATGGCGATCATCGACTGGCCGGAGCGGGTGAAAGTGATGCAGACCAACTGGATCGGGCGTAGCGAAGGCGCGCAGGTGGTCTTTCGCACCGAAGCGGGCGACCCGATTGAGATATTTACCACCCGGCCCGATACCCTGTGGGGCGCGACCTTTATGGTGCTGGCCCCAGAACATTCCCTGGTGGAGAGCATCACAACCAGCGAGCAGCAGGCCGCAATCGACGCATACAAAGCCGCAGCCGAGCGGCTGGACGAAGTGACCCGGGGCGCAACCGACAAAGAGAAAACCGGCGTCTTCACTGGCGGCTACGCCATCAACCCAGTCAACGGCGAACGCATCCCCATCTGGATCGCCGATTATGTGATGATGGGCTACGGCACAGGCGCAATTATGGCCGTCCCCGGCCACGACGAACGGGACTTCGCCTTTGCCCAAAAGTTTGGGCTGGAGATCCGCCGGGTGATCACTGGGCCAGAAGGCGCAACCGGCGAACTGACCGAAGCCTACGACTCCAAAGACGAAGGCGAGATGATCAACAGTGGCGCGTTCGACGGCACACCTGTCAAGGGTGCGGCGGCCAAAGTGACAGCCTGGCTGGAAGAGATGGGCAAGGGCAGTATGTCGGTCAACTATCGTCTGCGGGATTGGCTGATCAGCCGCCAGCGCATGTGGGGCGCGCCCATCCCCATGATCCTGTGTGACGAATGCGGGGTTGTGCCTGTGCCCTACGCCGACCTGCCGGTTGTGCTGCCCGACGATGCCGAATTCAAACCAACCGGCGAAAGCCCGCTGAAATATCACGACAGTTTCCGCTTTGTCACCTGCCCCAGTTGCGGTGGCAACGCCGAACGAGAGACCGACACCCTGGACACCTTCATGTGTTCCAGTTGGTATCAATACGCCTACGTTTCCCCCTATTGGAAAAAGGGCGAAGCTCTGACTGCCGACGACACTCCCTGGGACCCAGCCCAAGGCGATTACTGGCTGCCCGTGGACCAATACACCGGCGGCATCGAACATGCCACCATGCATCTACTGTACACCCGCTTCTTCACCAAAGCCATGCGGGATATGGGCATTGTGCCCTTTGCCGAGCCAATGGAGCGCCTGTTCAACCAAGGGATGATTCTGGGGCCGGACGGCGAAAAGATGTCCAAAAGCCGGGGCAACGTGGTCAATCCGGACGAGTATGTGACGAAATATGGCGCGGACACCGTGCGCGGCTACCTGATGTTTATCGGCCCATGGGATCAAGGCGGGCCATGGGACCCCAGCGCAATTGAAGGGGTCAGCCGCTTTCTGTACCGGGTATGGACTATGATTGCCGACGAAGCCAGTGCTGAAAATCTGGCCGCCACCCCCAGCGCCGACGAAGTGCGGGAGGTGGAGCGCAAACTGCACCAAACCCTGATCAAAGTCGGCGAAGACATGGAGAACTTCCGTTTCAACACCACGATCGCGGCGCTGATGGAGCTGAACAATCTGCTGAGCAAAGCCAAAGCATCGGCAGTGGTCGGCTCGCCCATCTGGAACGAAGCAATCCCTGCGCTACTGCTGATGATGGCTCCCATCTTCCCCCACATCAGCGAAGAACTGTGGCACCGGATCGGCAACAGCGATTCGGTCCATCTGCAATCCTGGCCTGTGGGTGATCCGGAAAAGGCCAAAGAAGACGAAGTGACCATCGTTGTCCAGGTCAACGGCAAGAACCGGGACAAGCTGACAGTGGCCCCGGCAACACCTGCACACATACTGGAAGAAATGGCCCTGGCAACCGAAGGCGCACAGAAGTGGATGGACGGCAAGCAGGTGCGCAAAGTAATTGTTGTACCAGATAAGCTGGTGAATGTGGTGGTGGGGTAAAAGAAAATGACAACTGACTGTATTTTCTGCAAAATCGTGCGCGGCGAACTCCCATCACAGACCCTGTACCAGGATGAACTGGTGACAGCCTTCCGGGATATCCACCCGGTTGCGCCCACCCACATTCTTGTCATCCCCAACGCCCATTCATCCAGCGTGACGGAGATGGGCGATGCGGACGGGGATACATTGGGGCGCATTGTGGCGGTGGCGAACCAACTGGCAAAGCAAGAAGGCATCCTCGAAAGCGGATTCCGCCTGCTTGTCAACGCGGGGCCAGACGCGGGCCAGGTTGTCTTCCACACCCATTTCCACCTGATCGGTGGTCGGGGGTTGGGGCCGATGATAGCGCGCTAGAGTGAGGAAAGAGCGCATGTCAGATCGAAACAAAATGCCACAGCACAACCAAAGGATCGACCGCATTGGATGGTCGATCCTTTTCGTGTTGACGGCCATTGCTCTTGCCATGCGCTTCTACCGGCTGGACACCCTACCACCGGGCCTCTTTTACGATGAAGCCTTCAACGGGTTGGATGGCTGGAAACTGGCCCACATGCCTTTCCGCCAGTGGCCTGTCTTCCTGACCGGCAATCAGGGCCGCGAGGCTCTCTACGTCTGGCTGATGGCCTTGCTACATCAGATCAACGGGCAGTCGGTTTGGACGATTCGCGCCGTGCCGGCCCTGTGCGGCGCGCTGCTGACACCAGCCCTGGCATGGCTGGCCTGGGAGGTCGCGCCCTGGCTCGGGGTAAAAAATCGTCGCACCTTTGCGCTGTGGAGCGGTGCTGCTGTTCTCTGCCTGTTTTGGAGCCAGGTCTTCTCCCGCTATGGGATCCGGCTTTCCCTCTTTGTTCTCATCGAGACACTCCTGTGGGCGGCGCTCTGGCGGGGGTGGAATGACAACGCAAAGGCACATAACCTTAACGCAGTGGCGCAGAGAAGCAGAGAAGCAGAGAAAATCCACTCTCTCATCTTTTGGGCGTTGACCGGTCTTTTCGCCGGTCTCAGCTTCTATACCTATCTACCAGCGCGTCTGCTGCCGCTGGTGCTGCTGCCACTGATCATCGCCGCCTTTTGGCAGGAACGGGCGCGGCTGTTGGCCCATCTACCTGGATTAGCCGTAGGGCTGGCGGTGGCAGTGCTGGTAGCCGCACCCATTGGCATCTACTTTCTGCAGAACCCCGTTTCCTTCACCACCCGCGTCGATCAGGTAACGATTATCGGGCGAGAAGGGCGCGACGGCGCGCAAGGATTGGGAGCCAATATCAGCGCGGTGGCGGGCATGTTCGCGGGGACAGGGGACGCCAACCCCCGATCCAATCTGCCGGGCCGACCCGCGCTGGACTGGCTGCTGGCTCCCTTTTTCGGCCTGGGACTGTTGCTAGCCTTGGGTCGCTTTTGGCGGCTGGCCCACCTCTGGCTACTGGCCGGTTTGGTGGTGATGCTGTTGCCCACCCTGCTCAGCGAATTTGCGCCCAATTTCCAGCGGGCGATTGGGGCAATCCCCTTTGTGGTGTTGCTGGTAGCATTAGGGCTGGATGGCGCTGTGCAACTGGCATCCCGCTTGTGGAGCCTGGGGCAGCTGGGCTATCTCGCCGCAGGCTGGCTGCTGGTGGTGGCCTCTTTTGGCCTTACATGGCGGGCCTATTTTGTAGAGTGGGCCAATCTGCCCGATCTCTTCCCGGCATGGGATGTGGGCTTTACCCAGGTGGCCGAGCAGATGGCCGCCGCCGATGACGGTGTGCGCATCTATATGACACCCCGTGGGCGCGAACACCCCACACTGGCATACTTTTTGGAGGAGCATCCAGAGATACCATTGCCCCAGGGTTTTGATGGGCGTACCTGTGTGCGGGTGGCAACGGATGTGGCGGCGCGCTATTATACGCTCGTTAACGAGGATTTCCGAACAGAGGGCCTGCTCACGGCTATCTATCCCCAAGCGGTGGAGACAACGTCTGTGGTGGAGACAAATGGGTCGCTCTGGGCCAAACGGATAGAACAGCCCGCTGGCGGCACAGTGGTCTTCTCGGAGATGCAGCCCCAACCGGCTGTGCTGAGTGACGGCATCGCCCTGCTGGGTCATCAACTTTTCCCCCCTGCTGGGATGAAAGAAGGGGATACGTTTTATACCCGACTCTACTGGCAGGTGGACGCAGCGCCTGCCAACAATTATACTGCCTTTGCCCATTTGCTCTGGCGCGATTCTGGTGGTGAATGGGTGCAACTGGCCGGGGCTGATCGTCCGCCCGGCGAGGGAAGCTGCCCCACAAGCGAATGGCTGCCGGGCGAAGTGGTGATCGACGAATTGCAATTCGCCCTGCCACCAGACGTGCCGTCGGGAGATATATTTATAACTGTGGGTTTTTATTCACCAATCGATCAGAAACGCCTAATGGTTGCTGGCACGATGGACAATCAGGTACTTGTCGGGCCAATCGAACGGTGAATCACCTCAATTGGCCTGTTTGTATAGCGCAAACCCAATCGTTTAGGTAGGAAATGAGTTTGACTTTCCATTCTATCTGGGGTAGGCTGTCCATCAGTTGGTCAAACAGTTACCCATGCTCAATGGAACGCAGATGCACCCCGTAACAATGTTCAGGAGGAAGCCCGCAGGAAGCGGGCGCACAGGCCACTGACGTTCCAGTTCACTGGTTCGGTCTGTCCTTTTGCTCGTATGTACCGTTTCCTGCACGCCACATCGGATTTTCCGGGTGGCGTTTTTTGTTGTCTCAATCTGGATTGAAAGATGATCGACTGGGGGGCCAGGTACCGAATCCTCACTCTCACAGTCACTCAATCTCACATCTCAAACCACCAAGGAGTTTCCCATGTCCCAAAAAGGAACTGTCAAAAAAGCCGTCCTCGCCTATTCGGGTGGGCTGGACACCAGTGTGATTGTGCCGTGGCTGAAGAATAATTATGGCTGCGAGGTGATCTGTTTTTGTGCCAATCTGGGCCAGGAGAGCGAACTGACCGGCCTGGAGGAGAAGGCCATCGCCTCTGGTGCCTCCAAATGTTACGTGGAAGACCTGCGCTCCGAATTTCTGACCGACTTTGTCTTCCCCACCATGCAGGCGGGCGCAATTTATGAGCGGGATTATCTATTGGGCACCTCTTTCGCCCGCCCGATCATCGCCAAACGGATGGTGGAGATTGCCGAACTGGAAGGGGCCGACGCTGTGGCTCATGGCGCAACCGGCAAAGGCAACGATCAGGTACGTTTTGAATTAACAGTCATGGCCCTGAACCCCAAGCTGAAGATCATTGCCCCGTGGCGGGAGTGGACCATCCGCGGACGCAAGGATGCCCTGGACTATGCCGCCGAGTGGAACGTGCCCGTCAAAGCAACCATGGAGCGTATCTACAGCCAGGATCGCAACCTTTGGCACCTGAGCAACGAAGGCGGCCCCCTGGAAGACCCCTGGAACGAGCCGCCCAAGGATATGTTTGAGTGGACGACTGACCCGACCGATGCGCCGGATACACCTGAGTATGTAGAGATCTACTTTCGCAACGGTGTGCCGGAACGTGTCAACGGCGTGGCTCTTGGCCCCGTTGCCATTGTGCAAGACCTCAATGACCTGGGCATCAAACACGGCGTGGGTCGGGTGGATATTGTTGAAAATCGCTTGGTGGGGATGAAGAGCCGGGGCGTCTATGAAACGCCGGGGGGCACCATTCTGGTCAAAGCCCATGCCGCGCTGGAGCAGCTCTGTCTGGACAAAGAGACGCTCCACTACAAGCAGCAGGTGGGTCTACGCTATGCCGAGCTGGTCTACAACGGCCAATGGTACACACCCCTACGCAAGGCCCTGGACGCCTTTGTGCAGACCACCGAGCAGAATATCACCGGCACTGTGCGCCTCAAGCTCTACAAAGGCCATGTAATGCTAGTCGGACGCAAATCGCCCCACAGCCTCTACCGGGAAGATTACGTCACCTTCGACGAAGACGACGTTTACAACCAGGCCGACGCCGAGGGCTTCATCAAGCTCTTTGGCCTGCCCCTGAAGGTGGAAGCCATGCTCCGCCGCGAAGGGCCGGGTGTCAACGATTACGAGACGACGGATTATTCCGAGTTCAAACGAGACTGAACGGCTATTGCGTAGTGCGTGTTGCGTAAGTGATGACATCAACGGCATGGATGACCCCCCATTGTAGATGTGACTGCCTACACAATACGCACTACGCAACACTTTTCTCACGGAGAAACCAGCAATGACGACCAAACCCCACCCCTTTTCTGCACCTTCCACCACGCCCATCCCTGTGCTGGGCTTTGATGCCGCGGGCATTGCCTGCGGTGTCAAAAAGAGCGGCGCGCCCGATCTGGCGCTGATTGCTTCGCGCCTGCCCTGCAAGGCCGCAGCGGTCTTCACCCAAAACGCCTTCCCCGCCGCGCCTGTCCTCTACGACAAAGCCCTGCTGGGCATGAACCCGGATGCTGTCCACGGTGTGCTCATCAACAGCGGTTGTGCCAACGCCTGCACGGCTGTGCAGGGTAATGTCAATGCCAAGCGCATGGCCGAGGCCGCCGAAAAGGCCCTGGGCAGCAGCGACAACACGCTTTTCGTGATGAGCACAGGTGTAATCGGCGTACAACTCCCCATCGAAAAAATTGAATCCGGCGCAGAGCAAGTGGCAGCCCAATTAACATCCACCGGCTGGCAAGCCGCGGCCCGCGCCATCATGACCACCGACGTATTCCCCAAATGGGCCTCACGCCAGGCCGAAGTAGACGGGGTGACCGTCACCATCACCGGCATCAGCAAGGGTGCAGGGATGATCCACCCCAACATGGCGACCATGCTCGGTGTGTTGGCGACAGACGTTGCCATCAGCCAGCCGCTCTTGCAGCAAGCCCTCACCGAGACAGTCAACCGCAGCTTCAACCGCATCAGCGTGGACGGCGACACCAGCACCAACGACACGGTACTGCTGCTTGCCAATGGCGCGGCGGGCAATGCGGAGATCACCGATGCCAGCAGCCCAGGTTATGCGGCCTTTGTGCAAGCCCTGGAAAGTGCATCAGCAGAGCTGGCAAAATTGATCGTGCAGAATGGGGAAGGGGTGACAAAATTTGTCACCGTGCAGGTGCAGGGTGCGGCCAGCGACGCAGACGCACACCAGGCCGCCAACGCCATTGCCACCAGCCCCCTGGTCAAGACTGCCTTTTTCGGCAGCGACGCCAACTGGGGGCGCATTCTCTGCGCGGTGGTTTATTCGGGGGCCGAGGTACTGCCGGAAAATGCCGAACTCTACATTGCCGCGGGCGAACCCCAGGCGGCCAACCCAGAACTGCAACTGGTCACGGCAGGCACCCCGACCCACTACGCCGAGGCTGACGCATCGG
>JAHEML010000781.1 GCA_024643705.1 Caldilineaceae bacterium
ATGGACGGCGCAGAAATCAGCCAGGTGGAGGCGGGCACAGTCCAGTTCCGGGTGCGATCCCACAGCACCGCCACCATCGACCCCAACGTGGCTGCCGCGGGCCGCTGGCAGGAGACATTGGGCCAACTGGGCGGTTTTCTCAAATACCTGCTGGACGCGGAACAGATGCAAAATCTCTCCCACAGCCTGGGCTACAACTACGTGGACCTGGCCGGTGGAGATCAGCACGCCAAAGCCGACGCCCTCATCGAAACCCTGGAAGCCGACTGGCGTATCCCATCCCTGATGCAGAAGCTCTACGACCTCTCTGTTGGGCCATTCAGCGGCAAAGTGCCGCCGGAAGCCATCGAACAACTGCGCCACAGCAAAGACAAGAGCCAGGCCGATCTCAAGTCTGCCTCTGGCCCCACAGGCGCGGCCCGCTACGACACAGAATATCTCTACACCGTCCACGTCAACGGCGAGCTGACCGTGGACGTTCACGTCCTCCCCGGCGGCGATCAGCCACCCTTTCTGCCCCGTATCGGCCTGAACCTGGAACTGCCCGCTGGCTACGAGACCCTGGAATGGTATGGTCGCGGCCCCCACGAGAGCTACGCAGACCGCAAAGCTGGCGCGCCGGTGGGCCTCTATCGCCAGTCGGTGGACGAGCAGATTTACCCCTATGTAAAACCCCAGGAGAGCGGTAACCATACAGACGTGCGCTGGGCCACCCTCACCGACGCCGACGGCAACGGTTTACGGGTCAGTGGCGGTGGTAGTGGCAGTGGTAATGGTAGTGGCGACGACTTGCTGCAACTCAGCGCTGCCCACTACACCGCGGCCGACCTGACCGCGGCCGAGCACATCCACGAACTGCGCCGAATGCGCCGCCCGGAAGTCGTCTTGAACGTAGACTATCGCCAGGGTGGCCTGGGCAACGGCAGTTGCGGTCCCGGTGTCCTACCCGACTACCAGCTCACGCCGGAGGAGTTTGGCTTTCAGATAAAGTTCGCGCCGGTGACAAACCCGTAGGACGGAATGGCATTCCGTCCGGTGCTGATGAAGAAAAATAGAACGCGGATAAAGTCGGATTGGGGGCAAGCAATACGGATATTGCGGGCGGGTTTCTCCTGGAGCGAGTGATCGAAGGCTGGTCAACGGCTGCCGGGAGAAGCCAACACCGTTTTTGGAGCGCGACCTGTGAAACAAACTGGCTCTTGCTATTTATCTCAAAGAGAGATATGATCTGGTGTGCACATCATTACACGCAAACGAATCCAGGAATTTGTAGCTAAATATCCGGATAGCCAATCAGCGCTCGACAATTGGTATGGGATTGTCAAGAACGCCGAGTACACCTCTTTCAGTGAATTGAGAGAGCATTTTCGCAGCGCCGATTATGTGGATGGATTTGTCATCTTCAATATCGGCGGCAACAAATATCGTCTGATCGCGGCCATTCATTTCAACCGGCAGAAAGTCTATATCCGTCATATCCTGACCCATCAGGAGTATGACAGGGAGAAGTGGAAGAGAGAATAGAAATGCTACAACCTCAAGTTGCAGATACTTTGACTCGGAGTACTAAGTTTATTTTTGTGCCAACCAGTGAGGAAGAGTTTGAAGGGCTAGTTGAGTTGCTGGACGAGATTACGGATGTCGTCCGGGATGACGAGACACATCCGCTGGCGAAGGTGATGGATGTGATGGGCGTGCTCATCAAGGAGTACGAGGATGCATATATTCCAGAGCCAGAGAGCCATCCCATTTCTGTCTTGCGGTATCTGATGGAAGAGTACGAGTTGAAACAAAAGGACTTGACCGAGTTGGGAAGTCAGGGCGTGGTTTCGGAAATCTTGAATGGAAAGCGGGAACTGAATCTGCGGCAAATACGGGCCTTAAGCAGTCGGTTCAACATACCGGCAGCGGTTTTTATCTAAAGCCGGCGCTGGTTGACCCCAATATAACGCCCTGGACAACGGAAGCGGCGGTCCCGGCGTCCTGCCCGACTACCAGTGCACACCGCAGGAGTTTCGCTTTCAGGTGAGTTTCGCGCCATTGATGGGAGAAGAATAGAGCGCTGAGTGGGGGTGGAATCGGTGGAAACGATGTGAGCTTGTAGACAAGAAAGCCGGATAGCTGCTATCCGGCTTTCTTGTTATACTGAAATCCACCAACACCCTACATTTCCACCCAACAGGAGAAAACTATGCACCCTATTCGCGACCCCCAATTAGCTGCTGCACTGGCCGGTTTTGAACAGGCCTTTTCCGGCGGCCTCAACCTGGACGACATTCCTGCCACCCGGCGCATGATGGAGGGGATGAACGCAGCGATGGCATCCCAGGTTCCCGACATCCCAGGCGTTGCGACCAGCGACCACTATGCGCCCGGCCCGGCAGGCGCGCCGGATGTGATGGTGCGCATCTATCAGCCGCAAAATCGCCCCGAAACCCTGCCCGCCCTGCTCTGGATTCACGGCGGTGGGTACGTGATGGGCAGTGTGGCCGACGACGATCTGGGGTGCAAGGTGCGCTGCCTCTCGCTGAATTGTGTGGTGGCATCGGTGGAGTATCGTGTGGCGCCGGAGCATC
>JAHEML010000782.1:0-367 GCA_024643705.1 Caldilineaceae bacterium
AGACTTCCCCAACATTCACCATTCCCTATTCACCATTCCCTATCCCTAATGATTCTCCTCACCCTGACCGCCTACGCACTGGCCCTCTGGCTGGGCGCATTCCTGCTCGTGCGCGATGGCGCACGCCCCGCACCGCGCTTGGCCGGGCTGGGACTGATTATCTACGGATTGGCGCTGGCAGGGCTGCTGTTAGCCGACCTGAACGATGGCGAAACGGCCCGTACGCTGACACGTTATGTCAACCCTCTCTTCTTCCTGCCAGCTATCCTGTGGGCAGGCACTCTCTCCAATCTTCTGCCAGAGGATGCGCCCTGGCGTGACATTTTTGTGCGGCTCTGGAACTGGGCACTGCCGATTGTTGTGGTGC
>JAHEML010000782.1:377-2564 GCA_024643705.1 Caldilineaceae bacterium
ACAAATCTGGTCTTCGACAGCTTTGGTGCTGTCCAGTCCACAGGGATTTGGCCCGGATACGGGATCGCCGGTTTCATCGCCCTGTTGCCGTTGATCGAAGTCTTCTTCCTGATGGGGGTGGGTATTCTGCGGGCGGGGCCACGCAACCAGATTGGGCTGCTGCTTCTGGCGCTCCTCTTTTTCAGCCTATCTGCCACTCTGTTGGTGCTACCCACTGCCTGGCTACCCCGTTCCTGGCTGCTGCTGGGTATGGGGGTCGATCTACTTTTGCTGGGGGTAGCCGTGGCCGCGCTGGATGCTTTTCAAGAAGGCGAGGCCTGGCTGCCGGGTCTGTTTCGTTCCTTCAGTGCGGCCTTCCTCTATGCCCTGATTTTTGCCACACCGGTTTGGCTCACCGGGGTCAGTTCGGCTGGTTTCGGCTCGGCGCTGGTCGGTTTGCTGCTTGCCATTGTCGCACTGGCTGTGCTGACACCCACCCTGGATACGCCAGTGCAAGCGCTGCTGGATCGGCTGGCCTATGTTCGTTTTCCTCGCCTGCGCCATGTGCACGCCGAGCTCCGCACCGAAGCCCAGCGCCAGGAGCGTGTGGTAGGGCGCCCGTCGGCGGCCGAGATAAGTCCGGACGAATTTTCTCGGCTCACCCGGCGCGCATTGAGCCATTTTGGCAATCTGCCCAAACTGGCGACAAGCCCCCTGACCCAATTAAACCAGGTGGCACAGCGGTTGGCAGCCGCCGGTGGAACCGACAGCACCCTAGAACGAGCGGCGATTCTGAAAAGCCTGCTGGCCGAGAGCATCGGCAGGCTTGCGCCACCGGACACGAACGGCAATGGCACGGCCGCAACGTTTTACAGCACCGAAGAATGGCGCCACTTCAACGCTCTTTATTACCCCTATGTGGCTGGTCTGCGCCCCTATAGCCGCCGGGCCACCCACGATGCACTGCCCCCCGCCGAAGAAGCTGCGCTGGACTGGTTCCGGGTGGCCGTCCCCGAACGCACGCTCTACAACTGGCAGAAAGATGCCGCCGCACTGGTGGCCCAGGATTTGAAAGAGCGGGAAGAGATTGTTAGCGCACAGGCGCAGTAAGGCAAAGCATCCTCTGGGCTTTGCCTATAGGCAGTAAAAAAGTTCTCCCCACACCTCTAAATCCCCACAATATCCCCCATTTTCACTTGTTTTGGCACTCTTTGGCAGTCGTTTTCGTAGACTTGGCACTGCTTTTGGGCGCAAAATAGGGCTGTAGTTTGCAACAAGAGTTGAGTACATTGTTGCTGAGAATACAGTTCGGAATCGTACCCATCAAGTGAGGATAACAAAGGAATCAAAATGACAATGACATCAGTATTACCGTGGTTGGCGGCCGCTCTTTTGGCTATTTTTGCCGTAACTGTTGCCACTAGCAGTAGGAAGTCACTCATGCAACGTGCGTGGCTCATTCCTGCCGGGTTGTCGCTTATCTTTTTAGCCTTCTCTGCTTATGCGGCTGTGGTGGGCGGGCCTACAGGTTTCTGGACCGAACACATCCGCAATTACTGGGGCAATCAGATTTGGTTCGATCTACTGCTTGCAGTCGGAATCGGGTGGTTTCTCATCGTCCCCCAGGCCAAAGAAGCCGGCATGCGTCTGCTGCCCTGGCTGCTGTTTGTTCTGGTTACAGGCAGTATCGGCTTTTTGGCGATGCTGGCGCGGCTACTTTATCTACGCGAAAACGCAGTAAATCCAAGAAAATAACTACCTACCAACGAAAGGATACAATCTATGACAACCCAAACAATTTCCCCCAATCGTTCTGGGGATCATCTACGCCGCTCGATCTTGGTTGATCTGATCAGTTGGAGCGTGGTTGGCGGGGCTGTGGCATTGGCTTCGGGATTGCTGGCCGGGCTGCTTGGCGTACCCACCGGTTGGCTGCTGGCCATTGGCGTGGCCCTGCCGCTAATGGCGCTGGCTTCCCTTTGGCTGCTGGAACGGAGGGCCGACTACAGCCGCACGCTGGTTGGCTGGTTTGCCGTTTTGAACCTGGATTGCGGGGTGTTGCTGTGGCTGGCCCTGTTGGCCGGTTGGATACCGGTGGAAGGCCCCCTCTGGTGGGCGCTAGGTGCTGTGGCTGATCTCTGCCTAATCTTCGGGATTATTCAATTCCTGGCCTGGCGGAAAGGATAGATCATGGCTTCTTATTTTCGT
>JAHEML010000080.1 GCA_024643705.1 Caldilineaceae bacterium
ATCGTAGTGCTTGGTCCAAACTTGTGTGTCGTACATAGCAGAGTTCCCTTGATGGTATGGATATGGAATCTATGAGGGCTAACCCCACCGGTCGAAAGGCGGTTGGGGCGCAAGGATATCGATTCGATAAACGATTGATTTAATACAAAACGGTCGGTGACAGTATCTGCGGCGGGGTTGAGGAAAGTATAACCCAGGGCTGACAGTTTGGAAAGTTTGCATCTGCGGCAAGGACAGTCTCTCTTATTCAAGTTTCCAAGGGAAAGCGAACGATCTTTGACATCTTTGATCGACGAACAGTATACTTCCAGTTCAACCATTCAACACCCAGAATGCGTAACATACAATGCAAAACCTCATTCGTCAGTATGCCAACGAGCCGGTTTGGGCCGTAGTGGGGGCCAGCAACGACTCGCGCAAATATGGCAATCGCATCTACAAAACCCTGCGCACAGCAGGATATACCGTCTATCCCATCAGCAAGCGGGAAGACGAAATCGAAGGGGACAAAGCCTTTGCTTCGTTGCTGGACCTTCCCCAACCGCCAACGGTCGTTGATATGGTCGTCCCCCCATATCTGGCCCTGGAAATTGTGCAGCAGGCCAAAGAGGCTGGAGCCAAAGCAATCTGGTTTCAGCCCGGCGCAGAAGATGCCGAGGCCATTCGCTGGGCAAAGGCAAATGGGCTGGATGTGATTGAAGATTGCATATTGGTGCAACACGTGCAGAGTCCGAAAGGTGATTCGGAGATAGCGAGATGATGGAGTAATTGGTCTTTCTGCCATCCCATCATCATCTTCCAGGAATCTTCCCGGCAGATTCCCTACCATTACTCAATCACTATTTACTTAATTTCCACGACGAGGTATCTAATGTCAAAGACTCGTGTCAAATGGATTGAAGGCAAGACTTTTCTCGGCGTTGACGCCAACGGTAAGAGCGCTGTGATGAGCAGCCCAGATGGGCCAGGTGTCAGCCCAATGCAGATGCTTCTGTTGGGGCTGGGCGGCTGCTCGCTGGTGGACGTGGTGATCATCCTCGAAAAGCAGCGCCAACCTTTTGCTGGCGTAGAAGTGGAGATCGATGGCGTGCGCTCGGAGGAGAACCAGCGCCCGTGGAAGGACATCCACATGCACTTTATCATCACCGGCGGAAGTGTGGACCCCAGCAAGGTAGAACGGGCCATCGCCCTGAGCGTGGAAAAGTATTGCGGAGCCTATGCAACACTCTCCGGCGTGGCGGCGATCACCCACGATTTCGAGGTGCGTGAATAGGCGACAGACGAACGACGAGAGACGAACGACGAGAGACGGCACAAGATTATGGCGGATGACATGATAGGGAAAATCCTGGAGCTAACCGGCCTAAAGGCAAAAAAGAGACAGCGTCCGGTCACAGCATCTCCCGCGGTGGCAAAGACGCGGCCAATTCATGTCACCGACGCTGATTTTGATTCTGTCATCCTGGGCAGCGATCAACTGGCTGTCGTCGATTTTTGGGCCGATTGGTGCGGCCCCTGCCACCGTATGTCCCCACATATCGGCTTTCTGGCCGAGGAGTACGCGGGGCGGGTTGTCGTAGCCAAAGTGGATGTCGACGAAAACCCTACCACCCCCGCTCGCTACAACATCCTGGGCATCCCCACCGTCATCTTCTATCGGGACGGGGAGGTGGTGGACCGCCACACAGGAGTGTTGACCATCGACGGGTTGAGCGAGCGGGTAGACAAACTATTGGGTGTTGCGTAGTGCGTATTTGTTGACGGGTGGAGTACCGAAAAACGCGCTGCGGAGTCGGAGCGAACCAGAATCTCACCATAAAACCCTACGCCCACACGGGCGATCCGCCTAAGCGGTCACATACGGAGTAGTCGTTATGCGAATGTCAAAACTCTTTTTCCAAACCCTACGGGAAGTCCCCGCGGATGCAGAAGTGCGCAGCCACCAACTCATGCTGCGCGCCGGGCTTGTGCGCCAGGTGGCCGCGGGCATCTTCGATTTCCTGCCACTGGGCCTGCGCACCAAGAACAAGATCGAACAAATTTTGCGAGAAGAAATGGACGCCATCGACGGCCAGGAAGTCTCCCTGCCGGTTGTACAGCCCGCCGAACTATGGCAGCGCACAGGCCGCTGGCAGGCCATCGGTGATGATCTAGCCCGGTTGAAGGACAGAAATGGGCGAGATCTGGTGCTGGGCATGACCCACGAAGAAGTCATCACCGAAATGGCGGGCGGCGTCGTCAACAGCTACCGCCAATTGCCCCAAATGCTCTACCAAATTCAGACCAAATTCCGCGACGAACCCCGGCCCCGGGGTGGGCTGATCCGGGTGCGGGAATTCACCATGAAGGATGGTTACTCCTTCCACACCGACTTTGCCGATCTGGACGCCTACTACCCACTTGTCTACCAGGCCTACTTCAACATCTTTCGCCGGGCCGGGCTGGCTGTGATCGCGGTGGAAAGCGACACTGGCATGATGGGCGGCACAATGGCCCACGAATTCATGGCGCTGACCCCCATCGGCGAAGACACACTGCTGCTCTGCGATGCTTGCCACTATGCAGCCAACCGGCAGATCGCCACCTTTGTCAAAGAGACTGCACCCGCCGAGGAAGCCCTGGCACTTGAAGAGGTGGAGACGCCGCATGTCAACACAATCGCAGCCCTCGCCGAATTTCTGCACATCCCCGAAAGCCGCACGGCCAAAGCTATCTTTTTGGTAGCCGAAGTAGAGGGCGACAAGGGCAAAAACCGGGAGCAATTCGTCTTTGTTGTTGTACGCGGCGACATGGAACTCAACGAGACCAAGCTGACCAACGCCATCTCGGCTCGCAAGGTGCGCCCGGCCACTGTGGACGAAATTAAGGCTATCGGCGCCGAGGCCGGCTATGGCTCGCCCGTGGGCATCGACCGGTCGAAAGTGCTGCTGGTGGTAGACGATCTGATTCCCCGTAGCAGCAACCTGGTGGCCGGTGCCAACAAAGAGGGTTGGCACTACAAAAACGTCAATTATGGGCGCGACTACGAAGCCGACCTGGTGCTGGACATTGTGGCCGCGGCCGAGGGCCACAGTTGCCCGGTCTGCGGCGAACCCATGCGCGCCGTGCGTGGCGTGGAGGTGGGCAACATCTTCAAGCTGGGCACGAAATATAGCGCAGCCATGAACGCTGTCTATCTGGACGAAAAGGGCGAGAGCATTCCCATGGTCATGGGCTGCTACGGCATCGGCTCCGGGCGGCTGATCGCCAGCGTCATCGAAAACAACAATGACGAGAACGGCATCATCTGGCCGGTGACGATCGCGCCCTATCAGGTGCATCTCGTCAGCCTGGCAACACCCAAACAGCCGGAAATTGTGGCAAAGGTAGAGGAAGTTTACGCTACTCTGCAAGCGGCGGGTATCGAAGTGCTCTACGACGACCGGGACGAGCGCGCGGGGGTCAAATTCAACGATGCCGACCTCCTCGGTCTGCCCTTGCGCCTGACCATGGGCAAACGTGGCGTGGAAAACGGTATTGTGGAGCTAAAGAACCGGCGCACGGGCGAGGGCAGCGAACTGGGGCTGGACGATGTTGTTGCCGGTGTGCGGTCGCTGATGCAAGAAGAAACAGCACGGATTAGGATGACAGTCGTTGAGGAAACGATGGTCTAGCGCCATAGGTTTGACTGAATCGCGGGTTGACACATCCGGTTGACGGTTTTATACTGAATTCACGCCAGTTTGTCTCCACCAAATCGGCGTCCGTGCCAATTCATCATCTCAGAGTAGAGAAAATATGTTGGCGGATCGAACGATTCCACACAAAGCACCGGCTCGGTGCATGATTCAATACCTGTAAAAAGACACCCAGGCGCGTCACGCTGCTTGGGTGTTTTTCTTCCACAATTTTTATCCTTGTTTCTCATTCTTGGCCTTTGGCCCCACATTCTGAATCGTCGCCAACTATCCCGAAATAGGCGACCCATCCACGAAAGGAACGGAGAATGGACGCAGTTGCAAGCCGTATCATCAAGGCAAGGCAGTATGCCGCCGAACGAGACCAGCGCATCCACGTTACCCGGTTCGAAGTCCAAATCGATGGAGAAAACTCCAATCATCAAGTCAGCTACAATCGAGGTACATGGGATTGTGACTGTGAAGAATTTGTGCGGCGGGGCATCTGTGCCCATGCTATGACCATGGAAGAAATCCTGGGCGAGGCCGTACAACCTGCCGTGATACCCTCGGCGTGAGTCTCCAGGATACCAGGTGAATAGAACACCAAGTGAATAGAAAGAGAGCGTCGGAGGCCAACTCCGGCGCTCTTCTATTTTTGTGACAATTCCAGACCAGCACCCAGCCCTAACAGATTGGCCCGCCGGGAGCCTAGCCCACAGTGCGCCTAGGAAGCACCCCCCCGAATTTCGAGCCTCTTGGTGCCTGTGCGATAATACAGAGCGGCAGATCATCAATTTGTGGACAGAGAATGAAGCGTCAATACATCCAGCTTGCGGTCGGATTTGGCATCAGTGCCCTCTTTATCTACTACCTGTTGCCAGGGCTAAAACTGGATGAGGTAGCAGCCACCCTGCGCACCGCCAATTACTGGTGGATCGTGCCAGGTGTAGCGGTCTATTTTATCGGATTGGGGGCACGCACATGGCGCTGGCACTATATGCTGCGCCACCTGAAACCGATTCCGCTGAACCGTCTGTTCCCGGTCGTATGCATTGGCTATTTTGGCAACAACGTCTACCCATTTCGGGCGGGCGAGGTCATCCGCTCCTACGTGCTCAAGCGCAAAGAGGCCATTCCCATGGCTTCCAGCCTGACAACGGTCATCATCGAGCGGATTTTTGATGGGCTGGTGATGATCCTCTTTGTCTTTCTCGCCCTGCCCTTTGCGCCCATCCCTGCCGCCTATCGCCAGTTTGTCATACTATTGACCATTATCCTGGTGCTGGCAACAGCCGTTTTTGTGTGGATGGCCGGGCGACAGGCGCGCATGAGCCAACTCTACGGGTGGCTGGCCGTTCGGCTCCTGCCCCCTCCCGTCCGCTCGCGCGCAGATGATATCTTCCAGCGCTTTATGGATGGTATCCAAAGCCTGAGCAGCCCCCGGGACATTGGGATGATATTTCTGACCAGTGTGGCTGTCTGGTTGATGGAGACGGTGAAGTATTGGTTTGTGATGCACGCCTTCGATTTCAATGTCAGCTTTCTGGCCCTGATGCTGATGAACGGTATCGTCAACCTGGCAACGACCCTACCCTCGGCCCCTGGCTATCTGGGCACATTTGATACACCGGGCATCGAAACCCTTGTGGCCTATGGCGTGGGCCGGGATTTGGCGGCAGCCTACACCGCTGTGCTACATGTGGCCCTGTGGGTTCCCGTAACAGCCGTGGGCGCATGGTTCTTCTGGCGCGAGCAGCTAACATGGGGAGACTTTGACGCAGCCAAACAAGAGGCAGGGTCTGTAAAGGAAAAAAGGTAGCATAGTTGTAACCGTATTGCACAACGAGGAAGAAACGCATGAAAAATATCGCAGTAGCCGGAACCGGCTACGTGGGACTGGTCACCGGGACATGTTTTGCCAATCTGGGCAACAAAATCACCTGTATCGACATCAGCGAAGAAAAAATCGCCATGCTCCGGCGCGGCGAGACCCCCATCTACGAGCCGGGGTTGAGCGAGCTGATCCAGCGCAACGTGAAGGCAGGACGGCTGAACTTTACCACCAGCTACGAAGAGGCCCTGGCCGACGCGGATTTCGTCTTTATCTGCGTAGGTACGCCCAGTGGTGTAGATGGCGAGGCCGATCTGCGCTATGTGCGTATGGCCGCTGAGACCATCGCCGAAACCATGGACCACCCCCTGATTGTCGTCAACAAGAGCACTGTTCCCGTGGGCACAGGCGACTGGGTGGCCGACATCATCAGCCGCAAACAGCCCACACCCATCGACTTTGCCGTGGTGAGCTGCCCGGAATTTTTGAAAGAAGGCTCGGCCATCGCCGACTTTATGGCCGCCGATCGGGTGGTTCTGGGTAGCCTGAGCGCAGAAGCCGCCGACAAGGTGGCTCAACTGCATTTGCCCCTGCGTGCGCCCATCATCGTCACCGATCTGCGCACCGCCGAGATGATCAAATATGCCAGCAACGCATTTCTCGCCACCCGCATCAGCTTCATCAACGAAATCGCCACCATTTGCGAGAAGCTGGGGGCAGATGTGCGCGAAGTGGCCGCGGGCATGGGCTACGACAAACGCATCGGCCCCCATTTTCTCAACGCGGGGCTGGGTTATGGCGGAAGCTGTTTCCCCAAAGATGTCAAAGCGCTGGAACACATGGCCCTTGTCCAGGGCAGCCATCCTTCGCTCCTGCGTGCAGTCATGGAGATCAACCGGGACGCCCGCCGCTGGGCCGTGATCACCCTGCGCAATCTGCTGGGCGGAAAACTGGAAGACAAACGCATCGGGCTGTTGGGGCTGGCATTCAAGCCCAACACCGACGACCTGCGCGAAGCCCCGGCCATGGAGATCGGCCACCTGCTGATGAACGAGGGCGCACACGTCAGCGGCTTCGATCCCGTGGCGATGACCCACGCAGGCAAGCTGAATCCCCGGCTGCGTCTGGCCAAAGATGTCTACGATCTGGCCCAGGACGCCGACGCACTCCTGGTCGTCACCGAATGGGACGAGTTCAAACATTTGGATATGAAGCGCATCAAAGAAACAATGGCCCAACCGATTCTTGTGGACGGGCGCAACATCTATTCACCCGATCAGATGGCCGCGCTTGGCTTTACCTATCGGGCAGTGGGCCGAGGAAATGGGACAAATGGCGACAACGACTGAAAACGACATGACAATCACCACACTAAACAACGGCTTGCGGGTAATTTTACAAGAAACCCACCAGGCCCCGGTTGCCAGTTTTTGGGTCTTCTACCGGGTGGGCAGCCGCAACGAGACACCGGGCCTCACCGGCATCAGCCATTGGGTCGAGCATATGCTCTTCAAAGGCAGCGAGCGCTACCCCCAAGGCGAATTTGACAAAGTAGTGGCACGGGCTGGCGGCCAGTTTAATGGCATGACCTGGCAGGACTGGACCACCTATTTCGAGACGTTCCCATCAGATCGTATCGAATTGGCCCTGGACGTGGAAAGCGACCGCATGGCGAACGCCATCTTCGACCCGGACGAGATCGAGCCGGAACGCACGGTGATTATCAGCGAGCGGGAAGGCAGCGAGAACAGCTATCGCTGGCTGCTGGACACCGAAGTCCAGGCCGCGGCTTTTCAGGCTCACAGCTACCAGCACCCAATTATCGGCTGGCGGGAAGACCTGCTGACCATGACCCGGGCAGACCTCTACAGCCATTACCGCACCTTCTACACGCCAAACAACGCCACCGCTGTGGCCGTGGGCGACTTCGACACCGCCGACATGCTGGCAAAGATTGAGCATTATTTTGGCTCGCTGGCGCGTGGGCCGAAAATCACCCCACCCCGGGTGCAGGAACCAGCCCAACTGGCCGAACGACGCATTATCCTGCGGGGGGCAGACCATACCAGCCATCTGCAAATGGCCTTTCCTGGCCCGAATGCCCGCCACCCAGACTTCTTTCCCCTGACTGTGCTGGACGCGATTCTGGGCGGGGCCAAGGGGATGGGCCTCTTTGGCGGTAGCTCGTCCAACCGCAGCAACCGGCTCTACCGGGCACTGGTAGACAAAGAACTGGCCGTGGGCGCGGGCTGTGGTTTCATCCCCACCATCGACCCCTACCTCTTCTCCTTTCGGGCCACCCTGGCGCGGGACATCACCCACCAGCAGGTCGAAGATGCCATTTGGGCCGAAATCAAGAAGGTGCAAACCGACGGCGTTACCAGCGCAGAGTTGGAAAAAGCCATCAAACAGACCAAAGCCCAGTTTGCCTACAGCAGCGAAAGCGTGACCAACCAGGCCTATTGGCTTGGTTTCAGCGACATGATCGCGGATACCGATTGGTTCGCCGCCTGGCTGGACAAGCTCGTTGCGGTCAGCGCCGACGATGTGCAGCGGGTGGCCCAAACGTGGTTCGCCCGCAACCGCCAGACCGTGGGATGGTATGTGCCCGAGACGGTTGGATAGCTTAGGGGCCAGCCGGCCCGTTACTATAATGCGTATTTCGTATTGCGTAGGTTAACGGGGTTGGCCGCTTCGTTCAATGTTTTGATCCAAAGCAACACCAGACAGTTGCTCTCGATCATTCCGCCTGATGCACCAATCATCAACACGTACGCAACACGAAATACGCTATGTTTCTCTCCCACCTCACCCTCGAACACTTCCGCAACTACACCGCGCTCTCCCACGATTTCGCCGCGCCCTTCACCCTGATCCAGGGGCGCAACGCCCAAGGCAAAACCAGCCTGCTAGAAGCCATCCACTTCCTGGCAACCAGCAAATCCAGCCACGCCCGCACGGAAAAAGAGGTGGTGGGTTGGAGCGCAGAAACCGAACCTATCGCCTACAGTCGTATCCGGGGTACGGTGCAGCAAAAAGTTGGCGAAGTGGAATTGGAAATCCTGCTCTCGTCCCGCAGCCGCGATGACGCCACCTTTGCCAAACAGGTGCGGGTCAACGGCGTCAACCGGCGGGGCATCGATCTGATCGGCAACCTGCGCGCCGTGCTCTTTTTGCCCGAAGATGTGGTGCTGGTTTCCGGCGGCCCTGGCGAGCGCCGCCGCTACCTGGACATCGCCCTCTGCCAGATCGATCGCAATTACACCCAGCACCTCTCCCGCTACCAGAAAGTGACCACCCAGCGCAACAGCTTGCTGCGCCAACTGCGCGATCAGAACGCCAACTATCGAGACCCTGGCGTTATTGCCCAGTTGCGCTTCTGGGACGATCAACTTGTGGAGCACGGTAGTTTTGTCCTGGCCCGGCGCTACGCCTTCCTGGCTCGGCTAGACCCAGCGGCCCGCAAACTCCACGGCGAGCTTTCTGCCGGGCTGGAACATCTGCAACTGGTCTATCGCCCCAGCTTCGATCCCGGTTTTCTGGGCGAGGCCGACTACCGGCGTCTTGCCAACGGCGACGTGACGGCCCACACCGGTCGCTTGCCCGAAGCCCCGCTCACCACCGCCACCCTGCAAGAGGCATTCCAGAAAAAACTCGACAGCCGCCGCAGCCGGGAAATGGCCGCAGGCGCAACCCTCTACGGCCCCCACCGGGACGACATGGCCTTTTTGGTCAATCAGCGGGATTTGCGCACATATGGCAGCCGGGGGCAGCAACGCACGGGCGCGCTGGCGCTGAAACTGGCCGAAGTTCAGGCTATGACCGCAGAAACCGGCGAGGCCCCCATTCTTCTGCTGGACGATGTGATGAGCGAGCTGGACGCCCAACGTCGGGCCACCCTGCTGGCCGCACTGGACGGTGTAACCCAAGCC
>JAHEML010000081.1:0-2674 GCA_024643705.1 Caldilineaceae bacterium
GATCAGTCCACATTCTCTCTGCCTGTAGCCTCGAATCGTATCTCCATTGTACCAGACTTTGTCAGATTCTACCCGGTCGCTCTCTGTCCTGTGTTAAATACCTACCCCCACCCAGCCTCCCCCATTCTGGGGAAGGAGCCGATCCAGTTTTCTCCCCATTTTGGGTAGGGTTCGGGTGGGGTTGCTTGGTAGTCACGTCCTGTGTTCCAAATGTTCCATCTGCCATCCATTTCTGCTCGTCCCCCTGGCCCTATGCTATACTAGTGCCCATGCGCCACGAAAAGCGGGCTATGCGCCCTTCCCCCTTCCCCATCGACGCCAACCGGCAAAATCGCTTCCTGCGGATGATTGTCCTGCTGTGCATCGACCAGCCCTGGATTGCAGCACTCTGGCTGGGCGGCTCGGCGGGGCGGGGCGAGGCTGATCAGTGGAGCAGCGTCGATCTCTATTTGTTAATTGGCGATCCGCCAGGGCTTTCCCAGGCCCAGCCACAGATTCGAACCATGCTCGACAATCTCCTGCCCGATGGCTGGAGCATGTTGGGGTTGCAGAATCTTGAGCATACGGCTGTGTTGGAAGGCATCAGTCACGCCAAACTGCCCACGGGGGTCAATCAAGGCGGTGTCCGCTTCCGCATTGCCTGGACAACCCCAACCATGCTGGCCCGTTACCGATCCTGGTTTGGGCCTGCCCACCTGCTGTGGAGTCGGGACGATCTGGCCGACGAAATCACAGATGTTTTGGCCGCTTTGTTGGCCGCACCCGTGCCAAGATTGAATAAGGGAGAACCCGCCGCGGTTCAGCTCGGGCTGACCGAATTTTGGCGCTGGCTGGCAGGGTTGCCCGCGGTGATCAATCGGGGCGAGCATTTGGCGGCCGCAGCATTGCTCCACCAGGCCCGCGAGTCACTCACCGATCTGGTTGTGGCCTTGAATGGGGCCACCCGTCCTCTCTCGCTTGCCAGGGTGAACCCTTATCTTGGACCAGCCCAACGCGAAGCCTTTGAAAAGACTCTGCCCATCTCTGCCGTCGATAGCGAGAGTTGGATAGGACAAGCCGTGGCTCTGATTGTCCTCTACCGCTGGTATGCGCCCCAATTGGTCGACATGTACAGTGTGCTTTATCCGGCCGCGCTTGAAACAACCGTGCTGGCTTTGCTATCGGCGGAAGTTGCCGGCTGGCCTGCTCGCATCACCACCGGCTGATCCCCATGCCCACCTTTGACTTTGGCCCTACTCCCCGCATCGTCTTTGTGGCCCCCTTTGGTATGCGCCAAAAGACGACTGTCTGGGCGCGTATTTTGCCTTTGGCCCGGTATCTGGCTGCCAGGGGCTATCTTGTCACCCTTCTCATCCCGCCCTGGGATTCGCCGGAGGACGCAGGCAAGTGCTGGGAGGATGAAGGGGTGGAGATTGTGCATGTGAAGCTGCTGGGAGGGCTGCCGTCGATCATCCGGCGTCTGATGGACGAGATCGACCATTTGCGCCCGGCTATTGTCCACATTGTCAAACCCCGAGCTTATGCTGGCATTGTGCAGTGGCTTCTATGGCAGCGGCGACGGCGCGACAAGGGTACAGGGCCGCGCATTGTATTGGATGTGGATGATTGGGAACAGGCATGGTCGTCGGTGGCTGGCTACCATCCCTTGGTGGCCCGTTTTTTAGAATGGCAGGAGCGCTGGGGCTTTGCCCATGCCGACGCCATCACCGCGGCCAGCGGTTGGCTTGTTCACAAAGCCGCTGAGCTAGCCCCCAACACGCCAACACTCTACCTGCCCAATGGGGTTGTGCCCCCAACGGGCCAGCCCCACCGTGCACCGTTTGATATCAACCGTCCGCCCACGGTTCTCTGGTTCACCCGCTTTATCGAAGTGGAGCCAGAGTGGATGCAAGCCTGGTGGCGGGCACTCCATAAGCATCGCCCAGACATTCATCTTCTTGTGGCGGGCGCACCCCTGCAAAAGGGGCGCAATGGCCCGTTCCGCATGGCGTTGGGGCGCAATGATGATGGGATCACCTGGCTGGGTTATGTGCCCCAGCCCCAGTTAGCCGAGGTCTACGCGCGCTCGGACTGCGCTATTTTTCCGGCGGCAGAGCGGCCATTGAACCAAGCCAAATGCAGCGTGCGCCTGGCAACTACTTTGCTGGAAGGCGTGCCGGTTGTTGCCAGCGCGGTGGGCGAGCAAGCCCGCTATGGGGCTGATGGCGCGGCCCGGCTTGTGCCCCCGGATGCTACCCCAGAGGCGTTTGCTCTGGCGGTTTTGGATGTGTTGGATCGGCGTGGGGAAAAGGTACGAATGGTTCGCCAGGCACGCCATTGGCTCTTTAGTCGCTATGACTGGACGAAGTTGGGCGGAGAACTTTTGGACTTTTACAGGCAGGTTTTACCCTTGGATACGCTTTAGCGCCACCCGGCTGGCAACCGATGTACTGTAGCCAATGCAATTTATTGGAGGCAATCTAGCGGACGTAGATCGGGTTGCTGAAGATCCAACCCCGGGGTTGCCCCCAACGCTTTTTCCACACTTCCACTCGATAGACCCCCGGTTCGGGATCCCTATGCTCCAGTCGCCGTCCGTGGCTTTCTGCGATCAGCTTTCCACCTCGCAGCAGGCGAATATGACCGTCTGCCGGTGTTGTTGCCTGGAAGTGGGTGCTTTTGCCCTTGGTGGCAG
>JAHEML010000081.1:2684-9405 GCA_024643705.1 Caldilineaceae bacterium
CCCATTACCCCTGCGGCTTGGTCGTGCTCCGCCCAGAAGCGAAAACCTGTGGTCCATTCCACCAGATCGTAGCCCAGCCAGCAACGGCCCGACCGCAGAGCGCCCAACACTTGTTGACGGTCGTGGCGCGCGGCTGCATCGTCTTTGTTTGGGCTTGTACTGCTATTTGGGCCTATGAATGGGTTTTCGGTCAATAGATGGGTGTTCAGGGCGCGGGCACAGTGGGCATAGGGCAAAAAGCAGCGACGGATTGGGCCAATGTTATAGGTTTCAGCGTGGACATCCACCCCACCAAGGGCCACCACGGGGCGTTCTGCGGTCAGTTCATCCCACTTTGCCAACATCTCTGGCAGGGGTCCTGTGGTGAAGAGGTGGGGAAAGAAACCCATCACCAGGGCCTGCATTTTGCTGGTTGCCATGCCCCGAAAATTGGACATGTAGTTCCAGAGTTCCACCCCGTGGTAGCCGGTTACGTCCCAATTTTGCCAGGGATAATGGATAGGGATCAGCTCGGTGAAGCGTTCGATGGGATGGGCCAAAAAGGGTAGCCCACCCCGTTCGTTTACCCCATCGATGAGTCGTTGGGGTTTTGCGCCCAGGTGGGTAAGGTCTTCTTCTACGCCCAGGCACAGCAGGTGATTGCCAGGCGGCTCCAGGTCTGGGTCGTGAACTTCTTCTCCCACCAGAGTCAATACCCCGTGACGATAGCCTTCTTCGGTATCGCGCACGAGAATGTTGTGATCGGTAACGAAGACGAAATCTAAACCGACCGATGCTGCTGCTTGCACCAGATCTTCGAAATCGCCTGCGCCATCGCTGTGGTTGGTGTGCATATGGATATTGCCAAAATATTCGTGGTAGCTGTTCACCTTCGGATCATCCTGTGTTGTGTATTGTTTAGGGGAGGGGCAGCCGTGGCTTATGTTGTCCGTCGCCCGCTTGTTTGTCTGCTTGTTTGTCTGCTCGTTCGGCTTCGCGACGATCCGCTTCGGCTTGCACCTTTGCCTCGAATTCTTTGCGCGCCGCATAGCGTTTGCGTTCTTCGGCCAGCCAACGGCCTGGGTCTGTCGGGTCTACTACAGGGCGGGCCGAGACAAGAAAACCGGTGTGACCCACCATGGCATCATCTGGGCGGAGTCGATCCGGCACGGCTTTGTAGCGGCGCAGTAAAAGCTCCTCGACAGAAATGTCGGCGAAGCTGTTGCGTTCCAGGGCAGCCAGGAGTTCGATCACTTGGTTAGTTGTGGGGATCAGCGCGGCGAAGTATCCGCCAGGGCGCAGGGCGGCGCGCACTTGTTCCAAATAGCGGCCTGGTGTGCGCACATCCAAGAAGACAGCATCCGCCCCTGCTTGCCGGAAGCCATCCGCCACCGACTGCTGAAACATGGAGACATTGTCCAGCATGCCCACCCGTTCCAGATTGGAACGGGCCATGTTGAAGTTATCGTCACGCACTTCGTATGTGTAGACCCGGCCAGCAGGGGCCACTGCCCAGGCCAGAGCGATTGTCAAACCGCCGCTGCCTGTGCCCGCCTCGATCACGTGATCCCCGTTGCGCAGGCTCAACCTGTGGACGAGATATGCGGCGTCTTTGGGGTAGATGATCTGGGTGTTGCGCTTCACCCGGGTGATCAGGTCGGAGAGGGAAGGTTCCAATAGCAACAGTGGTTGACCCAATTGGCTGTGGACAGTGATACCAAGGGGTTGGCCGATCAGGTCATCGTGGCGAAAATGGCCCAGATGTGTATGGAATGTCTGCCCAGGGTGGAGCGCAATCAGGTACCGTTTGTTGCCTGTCGTTGCCAGTATGACCAGTTTCCCGGCCAGGGCCGTGGACGGGTGGGACGAAACCCACTCTTTCTCTTTCCGCTGTCTTACTTCGGGGTGGTTCGGATGGGGCGTTGCCATCGGTGTGCCTTCGGAATTTGGCATAGATTTTTATCTGTCGTTTGGTTTGAGATGTTCAAAGTGGTTGTGTCCGAGTGCCATTATACAGTAGCCCCAAGGGTTTGTAGGAAACCGCGCCAGTTGGGATTGTTGGGCATCGACTGCGGGCCGATGGCTTTGGGAATGTGCCTCAAATGGCTGGGTTGTTATCAGAGTCAGCCGATTCTACCCAACGTTTCCTGTACGTATACATTGCGTCAGGTAGAATCTCTCTTTTTTTTCAGAATGTTAACCCTATATTAATTTTGCTTGTTGACACTATTTTCAAGGCTGTGTACAATAGAGACACGTATGGTCCCCCAGCCGTATCCGGATTGAGCAATCGCTCCAAATCAGTCCATCCAGTAGTACCGAACCCGTTAACAACAGCACCGCACACTCGTGTTGTTGCTAAGCTATCAGCAGTTTCCGCTTATTGTCCACTCTTTTCAGGAGGTCCCGTATGCAGAAGCGTCTTACTCTTTGGGCTGCTTTGATGATCATTGCTGCCCTTGTCTTGTCAGGTTGTGCCCCGCGCACCGGTGCTGGTTCGTCGGCGGCGATGGCGATGAATGATGAATTGGTAATCGATTTGCCCGCTATTGTGATTGATTTTGACAACGATGGTCATGCATCCATTGGTGGCATTCCTGCCGCCGAAATGGGCGCAATGGCTGGTGTTGACATGGCCGGTATGGCCCTGGCACCAGATTGGGTTCACTATTTCAGCATGAGTAACATTCAGCACCTCCAGATCAACAACGCGGCTGATGGGCTGCTGGTGTTGGTCAATGGCGAGCCGGTTCCCTCGTTGGAATGGGACGAGAACTCGCTGGTTGCAACTGCTGGTGCTGTCTCCTCTCTGGGCATTGCTGTTCCTGTTCTGGACAAGGTGTTGCCTCTGGTTCAGCAACTGGGTGTGGGTGTCATCATGCGCTTCCCCGTCCAGGCCGGTGCCGAGGTTATCCCCTATTCTGTGATGGGTGATGGTTCGGCTGCCGAAATGGCTAAAGCCGCTCAGTCTGAATTCCTGGATGCTGTGGGTGCGCCTCCTAAGATCAATTTGCCAATTGTCTATCAGGCCGATGGCAGCTATGCTGTGGGTGACCTGAGCGACGCTGAATGGACAGCCCTGACCGGCGTTCCCTGGAATGCTTTGCGCCTCGATGCAGGTGTGATCGCAAGCTTGGGCCAGTCTGGCATTACCAGCATGGCCTTAGGGACCGACCAGGAAGGCATCCATGTCAGCCTGAATGGCAATGCCCTACCTTCGATCGGTTGGGCCAATGGCGAGGTTCAGCACGTATTGGATCTGGCCGAGCAAATGGGTCTGTGGGAAGCCTACATGCCTGGTGTCAACATGGACGACATGATGGCGACAATTGATTCTCTGCTGCCTGTTGTGCAGACAACTAATGCCAACATTTCTGTCTACCTGCCCGGCTCCGGTATGGGCAACTAATCTCTAGCCCAAAGAGTGTGTAAACAAAAATGGCAGGTGTGAGTATCACACCTGCCATTTTTTTATGCCCAGGTATTTTTGTGCCGGTAGCGAAACAACCCCAAACAGTAAACAGGCTTGAAACCGAATGACTTTTACAAACAATGTGACCAGACTATTGGACGGTAAGGGAATAGCCTACACAACCCACACCTATGCCTACAGCGAAGAACTGCACTCGGCCACGGATGTGGCCGACGCGATTGGCTTACCCCAGGCCCAGGTCTTCAAGACGTTGGTGGCTTTGGACACAGCACCAGGGCAAAAGCCACTGCTAGTAGTGATTCCTGGCAATGCGACATTGGATTTGAAGATTCTGGCAAGGGCCATAGGAGCCAAAAAGATGAAAATGGCTGCCCGGGCCGAGGCCGAACGGTTGACAGGGTTGCTGGCCGGGGGGATCAGTCCCCTGGCGCTGATTAACCGGGGATTTGTGGTCTACGTGGACAGCCGCGCCAAGAGTTTCGAGCGCATCTACATCAGCGCTGGCGAACGGGGCGCGCAGGTGGGTCTGGACATAGCTGATCTGGCGAAGCTGACCCGGGCGCGGTATGTGGTGCTTGATTGACGCGCTAACCAGAATATTGATCCGCCACCCAATAGCAGACGTCTGTCGCTAGCGCGTCTCTGTTACCTTGCGCAGGCCACGGGGCTTTTCGGGGTCCAGGTTTTTGGCATAGGCCAGATGCATGGCAAACAATTGGCCGGGGATCACAGCCACCAGTGGGGAGAGCCACTCGGGCAGATCGGGCAGCACTAACTTTTTGTGGCCCAGGGCCAGCGCGTCCTGATCGTTGCTGATGCAGACGATTTCTGCGTCTCGCTGGCGCAGTTGTTGCAAGAAGCTCTGCATTTCGTTGCTGAGCGCACCGCTGGGCGAGATGACCAGGGTCGGAAACCCACTTTGAATCAGGGCAAGAGGGCCGTGCAGGAAATCGGCGCTGCTATACGGTTCGGCGATGGTGTAGGTTAGCTCTTTCAGTTTGAGCGCCACTTCGAAGGCTGTGGCGTAATTGTAGCCCCGGCCAATCACCACACACTCTTGCATGTAGCGATAGCGCTCGGCTGTCTGTGCGCTGTTGCTATTCATGTCCAGGGTTTGCTGCACCAGAGAGGGTACTTTGTACAGTAGGGCTATCTTTTCGCCATCATCGGCCAGCAAGCTGGAAAGCAGCGCGATTGCCAACAGTTCGCCCGTGTAGGTTTTGGTGGCAGCGATGGACTGTTCGTTGCCGGCCCACAGGTTGATCACATGGTCGGCGTGCTGGGCCAGGTCGGAGCCGGGGGTATTGGTCAAGGCGGCTGTCAACTGTCCCTGACGGCGGGCCTCGGCTAACACGCTCACAATGTCCGGGCTTTTGCCGCTTTGACTGATCCCCAGAACAAGGCTGCGGGACGCAAAACGGGGCGGGCGCTGATAGACGGAAAAGAGGCTTGGGGTAGTCAACGCAACCGGCAGCCGGTTGGCGATGCCCAGCAAATATTGGGCATAGCGCCCCGCGTTGTCGCTGCTGCCCCGGGCTGCGATCACCACGTTGTCGATGTCCTGGGCGCGGATGGCCGTGGCCAACCCAGCGATTGCGGCTCTTCCTTCCCCGCTCAGCCGAGCCAGGGAGTCGGGTTGCTGGTGGATTTCCTGGTAGAGTGTTGTCTGTTCGAGCATATGCCCCTACTTGCTTGCTGGACCGAACTTCGGCCACCGGATTCGATTCCCTAGTATACCATCATCATCTGTTCATCGGGGTAGACCCATCAGGGCGAAACTCCGCCAAGCTGTGATTGAAGGTTGTGATGAGTAATTGTGAAAGTTGCTGATCATCACATAATGATCAGCGCTGATGCTGGCCTGCTTTTGCTGAAGTTTTTGCCCTACCATCATTTTACGCTATGATTTCTTCGCGATGATCGTGTCCCTGACGTACGTGTCCCTGACATGTGCTTGCCCCACACGCGTACCTATACCGGAGATCTGCCAAAAATGAATATATTAAACGACGATTTGACGATGTTGCAGGACATGGCTCGGGATTTCACCGCCAAGGAGATCACGCCAAAAGCCGCCCAATACGATACCAACGGCGAATGGCCCTGGGCGATTTTCCACAAAGCGCAGAAGGTGGGGTTGGTCAATCTGAACATCCCGGAAAGCTACGGTGGCCCCGGCGCATCTGTGTTGGAGGAGTGCCTGATCGCCGAAGAGATGGCCTATGGCTGTTCGGGTATTCAGACTGCGCTCATGCTGAACCAGTTGGGCGTGTTGCCGTTGCTGATTGCGGGTAACGACGAACAGAAGAAGCGCTACTTTCCCTGGCTGTTGAAAGAGGGGAAAATCATCTCCTATTGCATGACAGAGCCGGATGCAGGCTCGGATGTGGCTGGCATCAAGACCACTGCCATTCGTCAGGGAGATACCTATATTCTCAATGGCTCGAAGACTTGGATTACCGACGGTCCTGTTGCCAGCCTCTTCACCGTGTTTGCCAAAACAGAGCCTGGGGCCGGCCATAAAGGCATGAGCTGCTTTGTTGTGGAGCGGGATTGGCCCGGCGTGAGCACCAGCAACCCCCTGGAGAAGATGGGCCAACACGCGGCCCAGGCGTGTCAGGTCTTTTTTGAAAATGTGGAAGTACCCGCGGCCAATCGTTTGGGGGCAGAGGGCGACGGCTTTATGATTGGGATGCGGGTTTTCGACAAGAGCCGCCCGCCTGTGGCCGCTGCAGCCTTGGGGGTGGCCCGCCGGGCACTGGACGAATCTGTGCGTTATGCGGGCGAACGGACAGCTTTCGGCCAGCCGATCTCAAACTTTCAGGGCGTGGGTTTCATGCTGTCCGATATGGCAATTCGGGTGGAAGCTGCGCGCCATCTGGCTTATCAATCGGCGTGGGATGTGGACAATGGTCAGCGCAACACCATGTCGGCGGCCATAGCCAAGGCTTTTTGCGCCGATGCCGCCATGCAAAACGCCACCGATGCCGTTCAGGTGTTTGGGGGCAATGGGTATAGCCGGGAATATCCTGTGGAAAAGCTCATGCGCGATGCCAAAATCTATCAAATCTACGAAGGTACCACCCAGATTCAAAAGCAGATTATCCTGCGCGAGCTGTATCGCTAGAGCCACCGCTTGCTGTGCGCGCAACAAAAGCGACGATTGGGGCATCAAACCGTAGGTCATCGTTTTGATGCCGTGCATACAAACCCGCTGCGTTTGTCTCGATGCTGGCTTCGAGCATTTCTACCACAGCCAAGTGCGTGCTGTCGGTCACTGCAATTCCATCCAGCCATGCGTGTGCGCTG
>JAHEML010000783.1 GCA_024643705.1 Caldilineaceae bacterium
GTCTTTCTCAGCTTGGAGAGCCATCAATTGGTCACGCTGAAGACGCCGGAGATTACTGCGGGCATTCTTAACGAGGTGGACTCGCCCTGGGTGCGTTGCGACTACGACTCGGCCAACTGGATCACCCTGGAAACCGTCTTCGACACAGGCTCAGCCCTGAACCACCACTTTGATGTCATGGGCAGACATATTGTCAGTTGCCACGCCAAAGATATTTGGATCGAAAACCGGCTGGCCCTGCACCTGGAAGATGGCTGCCCCGGCAAAGGGCTGATGGATTTCAAGACCCTGTTCCGGCGCATGGAAGCCTTGAACCCCGACTATCCGGTGATTTCGGAGGGCAACAGCACAGAGCAGTTGCCTGCTGTGGCCCGCCTCTTCCACGACACAGCCAAGGAACTGGGTATTCGTGTATTGGATGCCGATGAAGAGGCGTAAAGGTTCGTGCTATTCGTGTTCAAAAACTTTCCCGATTGTACTTTGCTTCAATTCACCAGTCATTTTTAAGGAGATTTTATGTCACAGTTACGATTTGCCGCGCCGGTTGAAAGGCGGGTGGCCGTTGTCACCGGCGGTGCCAGGGGGATAGGCCGGGCCTCGGCTCTGCGCATGGCCGAGGCGGGCCGAGACATTGTGATCGCCGATTTGCAAGATGAACACGGTCGCAGTGCCGTGGCCGAGATCGAAGCTCTGGGGCAGCGTGCCCTCTACATCCCCACCGATGTGACCGACGAAAGCGCTGTGCATGGGTTAATGGAACAGACTGTGGCTGAATTTGGCCGACTGGATATTCTGGTCTGCTGTGCGGGGATATTGGGCAAAGAAGCGCCTTTTCTGGAACAATCAGCCGCCCAGTTCGACAAGGTGTTGAAGATTAACCTCTATGGCATCTACTATGCCCATCAGGCGGCTATACCGCACATGCTCGCTGGTGGATGGGGGCGCTGCCTCTCCATCACCTCCGGCGCTCGCCATGGGGCAACCAATCAGGTTCCTTATGGTGTTTCCAAGGGGGCTGTCCACTCGTTCATCGGCGCGCTGGGCAATGCCTACCCCAAGCAGAATATCTTTGTGAATGGGGTGGAGCCGGGCCGGGCGCTGACAGACATGGTGGTTCCACGCTTCACGGCAGAGTTTCTTGCCAATCCGGGCAACCCTATGGGCCGCTATTCGGATGCCGAAGAGGTGGCCGAGGTGATTGAATTTCTCTGCTCCGAGCGTAACACCTACACCACCGGCTCGGTGTGGAGTGTGAAGGGATCGACGGGGTAAAAGAAACAGGCGCGAAACAAAAGAAGCGTGAAATGTGAGGCGATTATCATCTCACGTTTCACGCTTCTTTGATTGGTCTCATTCTGGTGCAACTCCCCCGTCTTGCGCCAGATTCCAACTGGCGGGCTAGGCTCTTTCGTCTAGCGTGAGACGGTCCACAACATCCCCGCCTCCACTGGGTCAATCTCCGACACATCTCCGTTGGGCCAGCGGATGACCATCCGGTCGATGACTGCACCAGTCGGCAGGCCAAAGTGCAGCCGGGACGGTTCGCCGGAGAGGTAACCACTGTTGGCCCGCACCCGACGTTGCAGCAGCCCCGCGCTGGTGAGCAAGGAGACTTGCGCGCCGATGGCGTTGGGGTTTTTGTCGCCGGTCGAGCGCAGGTCCACTTCTAGGCTGGTGCCGCCACAGAGTTGATTCTCGAACAATTGGGCCGGCGAACGCAGATTGTTGATCACGATGTCCAGGTCGCCGTCCCCGTCCAGATCGGCCATTGTCATGCCCCGCCCGCTGGCGGTGGAGCCAAGACCCCATGCGGGTGCTTGGACGAAATCGCCCTGGCCGTTGTTGCGCAACGCCTGATTTTCTTCTACCAGCTCGTCGTTGGGCAGGTGGTCGAGCATGCCATCCGCAATCATCCCATTGACAGCGTAGACATCCAGATAGCCGTCGTTGTTCAGATCGCCAAAGCGGGTAGACCAGCTCCAGCCCGTTGCCGCCAGATCGGTCGACGCTGCACTGTTTTCAAAACGGCCAGCCTTGTTCCGGCTTTGCAGCACATTTGCCATCACCTGGGGGTCCCCTTTGGGTGGATGGGTCATCATGTGCATTAGGGGTTCCCACGCGTTCATGGTGGCTTCGTCGTAGTTGTAGGGCATCATATCTGTAGACAATATCTCCGCGCTGCCATCGTTGTTCACATCACCCACATCAAAACTCATGGTGTTGGTGGTCATCGCGTCGAAGGGCTGCACTGCCTCCCAGCCGTTCTCTGCCTGTAACCATGTGTAGTCCTGGCGGTCGAAGTCGTTGCCCACCAGAATATCCGGTCGCCCGTCCCCGTTCAGATCGGTCAGGGCAATCGTCAGCGCGTCGGCTTCTTGGGCCAGCCGTTCGGATGTATAGCCGTTTTCTATCCTTTCGTGGACCAAAACCCCCACACCGCCCCCCTTGTAATCAAAGATGCCGCCTTCCTTTTTGCGCAGCTCGGTGTCGTACGAGCCAACAACCAGGTCCAGGTCGCCGTCCCGATTGATGTCTCCCCAGTCCATAGCGTAGACAGGG
>JAHEML010000784.1 GCA_024643705.1 Caldilineaceae bacterium
GCCCCAGACCACCTGTCCCCTGTTGGAATACTTGATCAAGTGGAACGAAATCCACCAGTTCTTCCTGGCGAATCCCCTCAAACCCATCAACGGTTATGTCACCCCGCCCAGCACACCGGGGATTGGGATGGATTTGGACGAGGCGAAGATGGAGAGCCGACGGGAAGTTACCTTCTAAACGAAATTGCGTGTTGCGTATTGCGTAATCAGTGATGAGTTTGGGTAGATGGACATTGTTTCGTTTGGGCGTGGAGGGCGATATTCCCCACTCCACAACCGACCAATAGCCAAATCGTCGTCACGCCACCACCTACGCAATACGCGCTACGCAATACGCACTACATTCACCTCAAACATTCACCTCAAACAGGAGTTTTTTAATGTCCTCTCCCACCCGCATCGGTGTCATTGGCCTGGGTCAACGCGGCCTGCAACATCTGGCTGCCCTCTGGCAATTGCAACAGGAAGGCGCGGTCGAAATCGTCGCGCTGGGCGATGCCTTTGCCGCCAACCTGACATCGGAGAAGTTGGGCCGCTACGTGCCCGGCCTGCCCGCCGAATCCATCGAACGCACCACCAACACCCGCTCGCTCATCAACGCCGACCTGCTGGACGCGTTGTATATCGCCATCCCGCCCAACGTTCACCAGGGCGAAGTGGTGGACGCAGCCAAAGCGGGCATCCACCTCTTCGTCGAAAAACCCATGAGTCTTTTCCTGGACGAAGCGATCGAGATGGACAACACCATCCGCGACGCTGGGATTATTTCCACAGTGGGCTTCCAGCAGCGCTACGACAGCCAGCACGAAGCGCTTCACGACTTTCTGTCCGACAAACCAGTGGTGATGGCCTGCTACACCCTCCATGCGCCCATCGAATCCCACAGCGTCAAACACACCTTCACCGAGACTGTGGGCGGCCCCAGCAACCGGGTATGGACGGCCAATCGGGCCTGGTCGGGCGGAACCGTCGTGGAAGCAGGCATCCACCCCCTTGACCTCTGGCGCTACTGGTTTGGCGATGTGGAATGGGTGCACGCCCAGTACATCCCGCGGCCACCCGCCGAGATTTTCGACGGTGCCGACAACCCCTACGCCTACAGCGCCAACTTCGGCTTTGCCAACGGCGCCATCGGGGTGATGACCCTCTCCCGTCTGCGGCGCATATTCGCCAGCCATCTGGATCATCAAGTGCTTTGGAACGAGGGTCGTGTGGCCCTTGAACGCGATAGCCTAGCCGCTTTCCATTACGACGGCGACTATCCACCCGCGCAAAATCCAGACCAGGATGAAGTGCGTCATCTGATCCACGGCAAAAACACTAAGAATACCACCTACGAAATTGCTGCCGCGTTTGTGCGGGCTGTGGCAGAAAAGCGCCAGGACTTGGTGCGATCTTCCTTCGGCGACGCCATGAACAGCCTGGCTGCCGTTATCGCTGCCAATATCTCCGACGAGCTGGGCGGTGTGCGGGTGGAGATTGAAGCGTTGATGAATTCTGATAAATTTGCCACCCATCGACAAAAGATATTGGGATGACGGGATGATGCATGACTGGTTTCCCATCATCCCATTACCCCACCATCCCACGGAGTATGCTCAATGAATCTTCTCATCTACCCCGCCCTCTCCCCCGAAGAACTGGCCCAAGTGCAGGCCGTTTCCGACGGCGTAGAGATCGTCAACGCCCAGTCCGAGGCCGAAGCATTGTCCGCCATTGGTGAAGCCGAGGCCATGTACGGTAATCTGACCCCCGCACTTCTGGCCCAAGCATCCAAGCTGAAATGGCTGCAAACACCCATCGCCGGGCTGGAACATTATATGTTTTCTGAGCTGGCAGAGAGTTCTGTGGTTGTGAGCAACATGGCGAAAATCTACAACGACATGATCGCCGACCACGCCATGACCTACATACTCATGTTTTCCCGTGGCTTTCATCTCTATCTGCGACGACAATTGGCCGGCGTGTGGGAGAAAGGCACGCCCGTGCGGCATCTGGCCGATTGTACCTTGGGCATCATTGGTTTGGGCGGCATCGGCACCGACCTGGCCCAGCGAGGCAAAGCCCACGGAATGCGCATCATTGCCACCGAAGCCCGACCCGGCGACAAACCCGCCTTTGTGGATGAACTCTGGTCCGCGGATCGACTGCATGAATTGATGGCTGTGTCTGACTTTGTGGTCAGTTGTGTACCCCAAACCCCGGCCACGGTCGGGCTGATCGGCGCTGCAGAGATCGGGCTGATGAAGCCGAGCGCATATCTCATCAACATCAGCCGGGGTGTGGTGGTGAAGCTGGACGCACTGGTGGACGCGTTGCAGGCCGGGCGCATCGCGGGTGCTGGGCTGGACGTCTACGAAATCGAGCCGCTGCCCGCTGATCATCCCCTGTGGGCCATGGAAAATGTCATCCTGACGCCCCACGTGGCCGCCATCAACCCCCATGTGGCCCAGCGGCGCATCGACACCCTAACGGGCAATCTGCGTCGCTATCTAGCCGGGGAAGCTCTGCGCAATGTAGTGGACAAAAAGATGCTTTTCTAGGTAAAACCAGCAAA
>JAHEML010000785.1 GCA_024643705.1 Caldilineaceae bacterium
AAGGAGAGTTCGGTAATATCCCCGTAGTTGACGCCATCACCCAGAGAGGTCACCTCCACCGGTTGGAAGTTGAATGGTGTTGGCTCGGAACGGGTGAACGATTCGCCGTCCACGGTGCCCTTCACCCAAAGATATGCCACACCCGCGCCAGGAGGCGTGAACGCATCCGAGCCAAACCGGCCGTCTCCGGGTGCGTCGTCGTTGTGTGCGCCGTCGTCGTAGAAGCGGAATGTGCTGCCGAAGGCTCGGCCATTGGGGGTGGTGAACCAGCCATCCAGTTGGTTGCCCGCCACTGCCTTTTCCAGACTGATCTCAAAGTTTTGCCCACCCACTGCACGGCTGCGATCGCTGCCGCTCTCGGCGTTGATGGTGCTTGCCCCGATGCCGCTGAAGCTGAATGTACCTGCGCCACTCGCTCCCGGCGTCACGGTGGCTTGCCAATTGCCCTTGCGCCCGTTCACTTTTACCTGCACGTACTGAACCAGCCCCGACGTGATACAGAGGACGTTGGTCGTGTCGCCACAGCTAATGAGCGTATTGTCTGGTGTGCGCACGGCCAGGGGCGCAAAAGTGCCACTGTAGCCTGTGAGCAAGAAGCCCACGCTGTTGATCAGACCATCCACCGGCACTGTGAATGTTTTGGTAGGTTGGGGCAGGGCTGGGATGAACTTGTAGCCCATGTTGTTCTGTGCGCCATTGATGTCGTTGAAAGCAACCTGGGTGGCAATTGTTCCGCCTGCATTCTCCAAGCCAATCGTCGCCCCGGCCGAGTTGATGTCCGTGAGATACTGGTAGCGGATTTCCCCGGTCTTGCTGTTGAGCAGAATTTGGTAGGCACGCTGCAGGCCAGTATTGGTTGTACTATTACCGATGGTGCTGATAGCAAACCAATCGCCCTGGGTTTTGGTGAATACATTCACCTGCATCGTATCTGCGGCGTTGGGCACACTGGTATCCGTATTCGCAGCGGCGACGGCTGGCGGATTGTTCCAAAAGAGATCTTCCCACAGTACATACAGTGCATTGTTGGGCACAGCCACGTTGGGGAGCGCCGTGTTGTTGGATTGGGCTGCCTGCGCGCTGGGGCCAAAGGTCAGGTATCCGTAGCGGTTGACATGGGCCGTGGTCTGGTTGGTGCCAAAGTAGGGGAAGGCCGTCGGGATGGCAACAGTTGTGGACGGATTGGGGATGCCCTGATTGATCCCACCCGCCCCAGGTGTGGCGTCGATCCAACTATAGTCCGAGGGGTTGAGCTTGTCGTAGAGGTAGGTTGGGTTGGTGCTGACGTAATCGCTCCAACTGCCAGCACCTGCGCTGTGGCTGAGTTGGGCGCGCATAATGTCGGCTGCCTGCTCGACCTGGTTTTGGTTGACAAAGAGGAACTTGCCACCGCTGCCCAGAGCTGTGAGCAGATAGGGGACAATGCCGCCGGGTTGGGTGGCGTTGGCTCCCAGGCCCAGATAGCTCTTGGCCGCGCCGCTCACATCTTTTGGGTTGGGCGTTGCCGAATTGCAGCCGCCCAGCAGGGCAAAAGAGCCGCGAATCTGGCGGCTGTTGAGCGCCTTGACCAGGTTTTCCACGCTGATGCTTTGCAGTGCGTCGCCATCGGTGAAGAGCCATGCGTCGCCCTTGACCTTTGGCCCGATGGCCTGGGACATGGCACGCAAGGATTCGACCTGGCAGGTGGGATCGGTGGCGGCGTTGGCGGCCAGGCTGTTGATGGCCGGTGTCACCAGTTCCGGGTAGAATTTGCCTGTCAGCAATCCATTGTTCGTGGTTTTTGTGTTGTCGAAACTGTAAAGGCTGAATTCGGTGCCCTTTGTGCTGTTTTGGGCAATATCGTTGACTTGTTCATTCAGCACGGTCTTGACCGCATCCAGCTTTGTACCGCCCATGCTTTTGCTCACATCCGCAATCATCACCAGATGTTTCCACCACTGGAAGGCGCTGGATTGGATGTTCCCGGCCAAGCTGGTGGAAGAATAGGTGGATGCTTCTTCGTTGGCGTCGGCTGCTGCCAGGCTGAAGGGGTTGGGCACGCCGGTGTTTTGGACAATGACAGCAGCCGTGTCGGCATTCGATGGTTTCTTCATCGTTTTCCAGGCTTGGAAGTATTCGGGAACAGTGCAATCCTCAAGTCCCCATTGGTGATTGAATTCATCGCCGGTATAGACCTCCTGGATCATTGACTGTCCGTAGGAAATCAAGTCCTGTCCGTCGTTGTCCAGGTCAAAAAGATCCCAGAAAAGGGCCGCAATCGCCATTTCATTATTGGGAGAAACCAACCCTGGGTTATCAGTATTCCAAGTTTCGATGTCTGCTACAATGGGAAGGTCGAGATAAACATTCCCCTCTGGATATCCTCTTTCGGCCCGAACTGCCCCTTGAAAATAGTCATTGAAACCCTCGGCCCAGGCAAACTCTGGATCGCCCAGTATCTCATATAGACCATGCTCACCCCCCAGCGATTCATCGCACGAGTAATTGTGTTCGATGTAGTGTCCATATTCGTGGATGATTGCGGATTCGTTCCATGTAGCCGGTCTTGACACGGTT
>JAHEML010000786.1 GCA_024643705.1 Caldilineaceae bacterium
AGCGCCCAACTCTCGCCGCCATCGTCCGAGCGGTAGACGCCGGATTTCTCGTCGTCGCTTTCGATCATCGCCCAAACCCGCTCCGGCTTGGCAGGCGAAACAGCCACGCCGATCTTGCCCAAAATGCCCTCTTGGGGCAGCCCCTTGGCCCGGCTGATGTCCACCCAAGTGTCGCCCCCATCGGTGGACTTCCACAGACCGCTGTCCGGCCCGCCGCTGACCAATTCCCAGAAATGGCGGTGCACTTGCCAGATGGATGCGTAAAGATTGCGGGGGTTTGCCACATCCAGGGCCAGGTCGATGGCACCGGCTTTGTCGCTGACATGGAGAACCCGCTCCCAGTTTTTGCCCCCATCCACCGAGCGGAAGACGCCCCGTTCGCTATTCGGCCCAAACGCATGGCCCAGCGCGGCCACGTAGACAATATCGGCATTTTTGGGATGGATGCGGATCATGCCGATGTGGTGTGTGTCGTTCAGCCCCACATTGGCCCAGGTTTTGCCGCCATCGGTGGACTTGTAGACGCCATCACCCCAGCTCACATCGCCCCGGATGGTGGCTTCGCCCATGCCCGCGTAGATCACATTGGGATCGGCTTCGGAGACGGCCAGCGCGCCCACCGCGGCCCGCTGGAAGAAACCGTCGCTGATGTTTTCCCAGTAGGTTCCGCCGTCGGTGGTTTTCCAAACACCACCCGCGCAGCCCCCAAAGTAAAAGGTGTTGCGCTCGGTGGGGTGTCCGGCCACGGCTACCACACGTCCACCACGCGGGGGGCCAATACAGCGGAATTTCAGGGCGTTCCAGGCAGATAGATCGGGCTGAGTAGTCATCTATTCACTCCGGTATGATGAGGGATCGATTGAATTGGGGATATTGGTTGACAGAGGAATCGGCCATGGGCAGTGTAGAGGAAAGATGGTATGTGGTCAAATTGATGTTTGGAATGAGGTTTGCATTGCCAGGTAATTCTTCTTGTATCCTCGCCACCTGACCAGCCCCAGTACCCGCCAGTCAGTCAGCCCCCAAACCGTCACCGTTCCGGGTGCTAAATCGAATTAGGTGCGATAGGCTTATGAAGGTTTAGACTAATCTAGATTGAAATGGTGGTTTATTCAGCCAGACACCTACTTTGTGTATTACGGTGGAGATGGCAAGGAGGCATTGGACATGTTAAAGGAAACAACCCCTACTGTGCAGGCGACTGAAGATAAAACAAACGGGAAATGGGTTTATGGATTTGATGAAGTAGAGATAGCAGAGGAAAAAGTCGGCGGGGATTGGGAAGGCGTGCGTGCCCTGCTAGGTGGCAAGGGCGCAAATCTGGCCGAGATGACTCGAATTGGGGTGCCTGTGCCACCAGGCTTCACCGTGACCACCGAAGCCTGCAACGCCTATCTGGCTGCGGGCGAGAGTTTCCCTGCGGACATGTGGGAGCAAGAATTGGCTGCCCTGCGGGCTGTGGAAGCCAAAACGGGCAAACTATTTGGCGATCCCAACAACACGCTTCTGGTTTCCTGCCGATCTGGCGCGAAATTTTCGATGCCGGGAATGATGGACACGGTGTTGAATATCGGCCTGAACGAAGAGACAGTGCAGGGGATGATTGCGCGCACCAGCGACCCGCGCTTCACCTACGATTCGTATCGGCGTCTGATCCAAATGTTTGGCTCGGTGGTCATGGGTATGCCCGATGAACCCTTCGAGCACGTGATCACCCAATATCGCACGGCCAGAGGGGTGGAAGACGACGCGGACCTCACCGCGGAGGATTGGCGGGCGGTGGCTGCTGAATTCAAGAAGATTATCTGGCGCTTTACGGGCAAAGAGTTCCCCAGCGAGCCACTGGAACAGTTGAAGTTGGCGACCGAAGCCGTTTTCAAGTCCTGGAATGGCAAGCGGGCTTTTGACTATCGCAACGCTGCCCACATTGCCCACACACTTGGCACGGCTGTCAACATCCAGACGATGGTTTTTGGCAACATGGGCGACGATTGTGCAACGGGCGTGGCCATGTCCCGCAACGCTACCACGGGCGAAATGAAGATCGAAGGTGATTATCTGACCAATGCCCAGGGCGAAGATGTAGTGGCTGGCATTCGTATCACCAAACCCATTGAATTGCTGGCCGAGGAAATGCCCATCGCGTATGCGGAATTTGAGGAGATCGCCCGACGACTGGAAAAGCACTACCGCAACATGCAGGATATGGAATTCACAATTGAGCATGGCAAGCTGTGGATGCTGCAAACCCGTGATGGCAAACGTACGGCCCAGGCAGCGGTGCGCATTGCAGCCGACATGGTGGACGAGGGAGTCATCACAAAAGAGACTGCCGTCATGCGGGTTACGCCGGAGCAGATCGACTTCTTCCTTCATCCCCAGTTCAACCCTAAAGCCAAGGCCGAGGCCAAAGAGAACGGACGGTTGCTGGCGACGGGCCTGAATGTTTCCCCTGGCGCGGCTGTGGGCGTGGTGGCGTTGGACGCAGACTTGGCCGAAAGCTGGACCAAAGAGGGCAAAAAGGTCATCATGGTACGCCCGGAGACCAAACCCGAC
>JAHEML010000787.1 GCA_024643705.1 Caldilineaceae bacterium
AGGCGGAAGCTGCACTTGTGAACGAGGGTGATGTCGATCTGGCCGCCAAAGTAGATGTCGAGGTAGACGTCGAGATGGACGTAGAAGCGGACGCAGAGATGGAGGTGGAGACACCCACCCAGATCATTGCTCGGCTGGAGAGCGAACTGGCGGCAGCCCAAGCCCAGGCCAACGACGCCGTTGACCGAATGCAGCGCGCGGCTGCCGAATTTCAGAACACCCGCAAACGCCAGGATCGCCTCTTTCAGGATCGCCTGGACAGAGCAACCGAACGGCTGTTGGTAGCCTTGCTCCCTGTGCAGGACGATTTTGCCCTAGCTTTCCAAAACCTGCCCGATACATTGACCCAAGAGGAGCTTGCCTGGATTGATGGCTTCAAACGAATCCAGAGTAAACTGTCGGGGATATTGACCGACGAAGGCGTAAGCGCCATCGTCGAAGGTGGCCCCTTTGACCCCAATCAGCACGAAGCTGTGACCAATGAACCGAGCGACGACGTAGAAAGTGGCCACATCATCGCAACCTTGCGCACAGGCTATCGTCTCAAAGACAAGGTGTTGCGCCCCGGGTTGGTGCGCGTGGCCCAGTAAAACCGAAGAAAGCCCCATCCGTCTACGATGGCGGACGTGTCAGGAAACCCTATGGCGGCGATGCACGTGTTGGCAAATCCAGCGAATCAGCGTATCGAGCGTGGTGTACGCCCCTTTGACCTGGGGCGGGACCTGCACCCGGTGGCGCGCCTGATTGCCGATGCCTTTGCCGACGAACTGGACATGCAGGGCGAAGCCACCCTGCGCGAACTGCGTATGTTGGGCCACATGAGCGGCTTGGTGCGTCTGCTTTCGCGTAGCACCGGTGAATTCCAGGATGTGTTCAACGGTTTTGTCTGGATCGAAGATGGCAGCGTGGTGGGCAATGTTACCGTGCAGCGGGCCTCCAGCGGCAGCGGGCGTTGGCAGATCGCCAATGTGGCTGTAGCTACCCGCTACCGGGGCCGGGGCATCAGCCGTGCGCTTATGGAGACCGCGCTCGACTATATCCACGAAATGGGTGGTACCTGGGCTGTGCTGCAAGTGCGGGAACAGAATCCCATCGCGCGGGGGTTGTATAGCCGTTTGAACTTTGAAACAATGGGTGGCACGGTGGAAATGCGCAGCGAGCGCACGCCAAAAGTAGGCAGGCACCCCATGCTGCCGGGGCTGTCTCCCTTCTCTGCCGCCGATAGCACCCTGCTCTACGATCTGGCGAACAGCGAACAGAGCGCAGAATCCCAGTGGTGGCGGGCGGTGCGCCGGTCAGATTTCGAAGTCCCTCTAGAGCAGCGCATGGGTGAATGGATCAGCCGCGTTGCCGGGCGCGACCGGGTCTACCGGATGGCTATACGCGATTTCACGTCCCGATTTGAAAGCGCGCTTGTTCTGACAGCCCGCCGCTGGAAAGGCGAACACTCCCTGCAACTCTGGTCCCGGCCCGCCTCTCAGGAAAGGTACGAACGACGCATGATTTTGTGGGCATTGGCGACTCTGCAAGAGTACCCACTCTGGCCCATCACCACATCCCTGAACACGGCCCACACCCACGCGCGGGAGGCCCTGGAAGAGGTTGGCTTTCAGGCGCACACCACCTTGCTGACCATGCGCTGCAAGATATAGGCATCTCCCGCACTTCGCCCCGCTCACCACCCGATTTCCAATTCTCTACTGCAATCCCCAATCGATCAAGGGAGGAACACATGTCAAAACTACTCATTCGGCTCATCATTAATGCAGCGGCTCTTTGGGTGGCAGCACAGATTGTCCCCGGCATCTATCTGGGCGAAGGGGCCACTGTCTCGGCAGTCAGTCTTTTGCTGGTTGCGCTCATTTTCGGCCTGATCAACGCCCTCATCAAACCCATTGTCAAGCTCGTCACCTGCCCAGCCTATATCCTAACCCTTGGCCTCTTCACCTTTGTCGTCAATGCGGCCATGCTGCAACTCACCGCCATCATCAGCGATGGCGTTCTGCGTATCGACGCCTTTTTCTGGGATGCAATTCTCGGCGGCGTTGTCATCAGCATTGTCAGCACCCTTCTCAGCGTATTTGTGTCCGAGGACGACTAGCCCATGCGCGCACGTTTCCTGCACCTGGCCGACTGCCATCTGGGCTACCGGCAATATGGTCACAAAGAGCGCTTCAACGACTTCAGCAAAGCCTTCTACGCCATCGTCGAAACCGCCGTGCGCGAGCAGGTCGATTTTGTTGTCCTGGCTGGTGATCTCTTCCAAAAACGCTCCATCGACGCCCTCACCCTGAGCCACGCCATGCAAGGGCTAGAAAAGCTGCACCGGGCGGGCATCCCCTGTCTGGCCGTAGAGGGCAACCACGAGCTTGCCTATTTCAACGAATCCATTGGCTGGATGCGCTTTTTGGCCGAGCGGGAATTGATTGTCCTGTTGGATACCCGCTTTGAAGATGGCAAGCCGATGCTGACCCCTTACACCAAACGCAACGGTGCCTACATCGACATCAAACCAGGGCTACGGGTCTATGGTCTGATGTCGATGTAG
>JAHEML010000788.1 GCA_024643705.1 Caldilineaceae bacterium
TGCGCGATGCCACCCTCTTGGCGATCGAAGAAATCAATGCTGCCGGTGGAATCAACGGCAAGATGCTGGAACCCGTGATCGAGGATGGCGCCAGTGATTGGCCCACATTCGCCGAAAAAGCCCGTAAACTGATTCAACAGGACGGGGTAGCAGTTGTCTTTGGTTGTTGGACCAGCGCCAGCCGCAAAGCCGTGCTGCCTGTTTTTGAGGAATTGAACGGCCTTCTCTTCTACCCGGTGCAATACGAAGGGCTGGAATCTTCGCCGAATATCTTCTACACAGGCGCAGAGCCGACCCAGCAGATTATCCCTGGCGTGGAATACTTGATCAACGAACTGGGCGCGAAGAACATCTATCTGCTCGGCTCGGACTATGTCTTCCCCCGCACAGCCAACCTGATCATCAAAGCCCAGTTGGAAGATGCTGGCGTTGCTTTGGCAGGTGAAGAGTATGTTCCCCTGGGCGGCACAGAGTTCAGCACCATTATCAGCAAAATCCAGGAAGCCGCTCCGGATGCCATTTTTAACACGTTGAATGGCGACAGCAACGTTGCCTTCTTCAAACAGTTCAAAGACGCGGGCTTTACACCAGAGAGCGTGCCTGTGATGTCTGTGAGTGTGGCCGAAGAAGAAGTGCGTGGTATCGGCATCGAGAACATCGCCGGCCACTACACTTCGTGGAACTATTATCAGACCACCGATACACCAGAAAATGCTAAGTTTGTTGAAGCCTACAAAGCTGCTTATGGCGCAGACCGTGTGACGGCTGATCCGATTGAAGCGGGCTACTTTGGCGTCTATCTGTGGAAGGAGATGGTCGAGAAGGCTGGCTCCACCGATGTTGAAGCAGTGAAAGCCGCGGCAGCCACAGGCGAAATCGAATTTGCTGCCCCCGGTGGCCTGGTGAAGGTGGAGCCGGAAAACCAACACACATGGAAAGTCGTGCGCATCGGCCAAATCAACAGCGAAGGGCTGATCGACGAAGTGTGGAGCAGCGGCGAAGCAGTGAAACCCGATCCATTCCTGAAAGCAATCCCCTGGGCAGCAGATTTGTCCCAGTAGGAAAACGTACGGCGCTTGACCGCTGTTAAATGCGGACAAACGTGCATCAGTTCAAAGGCCCTGACCAGTGGACATGTTAGTTCGCTGGTCAGGGTCGCCAGTTGTTCGCATGGTCCCCACGACCATCACGGCACGAAAATGATAAGAGAAGAGAAGAGAAAAAAGGAGGAGGAGCGCAATGGAAGTTCTCGCCTTACAGATATTCAATGGATTGAGCCTGGGATCGATTTTGTTGTTAGTCTCGTTGGGGCTGGCGTTTGCCTTTGGATTGATGAACGTGATCAACATGGCCCACGGCGAATTTATCATGATCGGTGCCTATATGGCCTTCGTTTTTCAGCAGATTTTTGCGTCCATGCTGGGCGGCGTGGATGCGGGCATCTGGTTCTTGCTGGCGATTCCCGCCGCATTTCTCTTTGCTGGCGCGCTGGGTGCTGTGATGGAAGTCACACTCATCCGCCATCTCTATGGCCGCCCCCTGGACACCCTGCTGGCAACCTGGGGCGTAGGCTTGGTGCTACAACAGGCGGCACGCAGCATCTTTGGCGCACCCAACGTCAATGTCAGCAGCCCAGCCTGGTTGGTGGGTGGCTTCGACATGGGGTCTGGGATGCTGCTGCCCTACAAACGCATATTTATCATTGGGCTGGTTCTTGTGGCGGTAACGGCCATCTATTTCTATCTCAACCGCACATCCAGCGGGCGGCGGCTGCGTGCCGTGATGCAGAACCGGGAAATGGCCTCTTGCCTGGGGGTACAATCCCGCCGGGTGGATGCGATGACCTTCGCCCTGGGCACAGGGCTGGCCGGTGTGGCTGGCTGCGCGCTGACACTCATCGGCCCCATCGGTCCTTCCTTGGGCACGTTCTATATTGTAGACGCCTTTATGGTGGTGGTGCTGGGGGGCGTGGGGCGGCTACCGGGAACCGTGCTGGCAGCCCTGCTGATTGGGTTGGCGAATACCACGCTGGAACTGGGCACAACAGCCACGGTTGGCAAAGTGTTGGTATTGCTGATGATTATCGTCTTCCTCCAGTGGAAACCAGCCGGTCTGGTCTCCCTGCAGAGCCGGGCATAAGGGGAAATAATGAAAACCAAAGACAAGTCCGCCGTTGCCCTCCTGCGCCTGTGGGGACCCGTCCTACTGCTGGCGATCATCTTCGTGCTTGCCCCCCAATTCCTCAGCGAATTTCGCTTGAGCCAATTGGGCAAGTTTCTCACCTTTGCCATCGTCGCGGTGGGCCTCGACCTGATCTGGGGCTATGGGGGGATGATGAGCCTGGGCCAGGGCCTCTTTTTTGGCTTAGGCGCGTATGGTTTTGCCATGTATCTCAAGTTGCAATCCTCCGGCGACAAGATACCTGATTTCATGTTTTGGAGCGGGCTGAAAACGTTGCCCTGGTTTTGGGAGCCTTTCCGTTCACCCCTCTTTGCTGTGATCGCTGCATTGGTGATTCCTGCGCTGTTGGCCGGAGTGTTGGG
>JAHEML010000082.1 GCA_024643705.1 Caldilineaceae bacterium
TGGTCTGTGATCCGAACGTTCAACCGGGATGTCAAACTGCTGTTGGGCACGTGGGGGGCAATGTCCTTTGGCTATTTTGGCGTTCAAGGTGTACTCCTGAATCTCTACCTCTTGCGTCTGGGATATGGGATCGAGTTTATCGGTCTGCTCATCGCCGCTGGTCAGATGCTGTGGGCGGTAGTTGCGTTGCCAGCCGGTGCGCTTGGCAAAAGGATTGGACTTCAAAAGGCTATCGTACTTGCACACAGTCTGGTCACCGTAGCGGTGGCATTGCTCCTTTTGGTGGAACTGTTACCCCAGCCGTTGTGGACACCCTGGATTTTTGGCTGCTGGCTGATCGTCTGGGTCGGCGCGGCCCTGAATACTGTCAACAGCACACCCTATATGATGTTGCTGACGGGGACCGGTGAACGGCGCTATGCCTTTGCTGCCCAGTCGGCCACGATCGCGCTGATGGGGTTTGCGGGAAGCACGGTGGCCGGTCTCCTTCCGGGGTTTTTTGCAACTCTTTTCGGTGGATCTTTGGACGGGCCTGCGCCCTACCGGGCTGCGCTGTGGGTTGCGCCGGTTTTCTATTTGCTGGCCGTACTGCTCATTGCCCAGGCTCGTCCTATGAAATTGGAAAAGGAGGCAACGCGCCAAGCGAGTACCGTGGCACCGCTCGGTCTCTTTATCTTTCTGGGGATTGTCGTTTTCCTACAGACGGCTGGCGAGGGCGGGGCTAGAGCGTTCTTTAACATCTATTTGGATACAGACCTCGGCGTGGCGACGGCCCAAATCGGCGCGGCGATGGGCTTTGCGCAGCTTCTCCCCGTGGCGGCGTCGATGGTAACGCCCTATCTACTGGATAAATGGGGAACAGAGCGCACGTTGATGATTACCGGACTCGCTCTGTGTCTGACGTTTGTGATAATGGGGATGGTTCCTCATTGGCTGGTGGCCGCTATCTGTTTTTCGGCCATTGTCTCGTTGGTGTCCATCGGTGGTACATCTCGTAACCTTTTCAGCCAGGAATTGGTCGAACAGCGCTGGCGTGCAACCTCGTCCGCTATTCTTACTATTGGTTTGGCTCTGGGCTGGGCGGTGATGACAGGCGTTGGTGGCGTGCTCGTGGAAAGCATTGGATTCCGTGGCTTCTTTCTGGTCAATGCTGGATTGGCCCTTCTGTCTGCAATCATTCTGCTGGGGTTTATGCGCCGACCGCGGAAGACAACAGAAGGCGTGTGACGAATGTCAAATGATGGATACCATTCGCCCTTTGGAGAAATCAAATGTTTGAAACTCTTTCTTTTCCCACAACGGCCAGCCAGGAACTGATGAATTTGGACGAGCAAGTGCGGGCGGTGGTCGCGGCCAGCGGCGTGGCGGAAGGCGTCTGCCATGTCTATTGCCCCCACAGCACCGCCGGGCTGACAATCAATTCTGCATTGGATTCCAAGACAAGTCAGGATATACTGTACGAGATGAATCGTCTGGTTCCCACACGGGTTGATTTTTTCCACACCTTCGATACACCCAGCGACGCCGCTGGGCATATCAAATCCACCCTGACCGGTGTGCATGTGACCTGTCTGATCCACCAGGGGCGGCTGATGTTGGGCCATAGCCAAAGCATTCTATTTGCCGAATTCGACGGCCCCCGTCAGCGCCAGGTCTATGTGAAGGTGGTAGAAGGGTGACGTGATACGTGATACGTGATATGTGATACGGCTAAAATTGTGTGGCTGTTCTCAGGTATCACAAGTCAAAATTTGTTTTGTCAAACGCCTGATCCGCTCTGAATATAACTTCTCACGGAGGATGTCCATGCAAAAAGCATATCGCAAGAGCCGTTCGTGGCTATTGGCACTGGTCACGATTTTCGGGCTGGTGCTAGCGGCTTGTCAACCAGCTGCACCGTCCCCCGCTGCCCAGTCTCCCAGTGGTGGCAATGCGCCATCGGCTACTGAGGCAAAAGAGCCGGTGGTGCTCAAATTCCTCAAATACGCCGACCCGGTGGAGGCCATCGCTTTTGCCCAGATCGAGGAAGAATTTCGTGCGCTGGATGGGGGCAAGTGGTCCCATGTCTCCATTGCCTACGATGCAGTGGATTTCGAGAACCTTTTTCCAAAAATCGAAACATCGGTGGCCGCGGGTGTCGAGCTGGATTTGATTCAGGCTGACGGACCAGACATGAAACATTACGCCTGGAATCAAGTGCTGATCCCACTGGACGAATACTTCACTGCCGACGAGAAAGCTGCGTTTGCACCCCAGTCTATCGAAGAGGGCAGTTACAAGGGTGTCTTCTATGGCCCACCTTTCATGCAGTCCTGTTCGCTGATGTGGTACAACCAGGAGATGACCGACGCTGCCGGTGTTCAGCCGCCCCAGGATTTGGCCGATTCGTGGACGATGGACCAGGCGTTGGATGCCTGGCAAAAGACCACGGTTGACAACGACGGCGATGGTTCGCCAGATGTGTGGGGCGTGCGCTGGGGTCAGGGAACCTGGGCAGGCGACTACGAGCAGGGCATCTTGCGCCGCTCGGCGGGCGAGAAGGGATCCCCCACATACGAAGGAATGGGCGCGGATGGACTCACATTTCAGGGCTATTTCGACACGCCGGAAGCCATCGATTCCATGCAGTTCTACCAGGACATGCACCAAACCTGGAAGGTGACGCCGGTGGAACCGATCCCCAACATTTTCCAGTCCAAAAAAGCTGCGTTTGTGGTCTACCCAGACAATATCATCGGCGACATCAACAACCAATACCCCGACGGTGGCTTTACATTGGGCGTGACCGGCATCCCCTATTTCAAGACTCAACTCTGCCACACGGGTTCCTGGCACTATGGCATTTCGGCCAACACCAAACACTTTGACGAAGCCCTGGCTTTTGTGAAGTTTGCATCCGGCAAAGAAGGCTCGCGCATCTATTACGAGGCCCTGCGCCAGTTGCCCGCCCGCCTGGATCTGCTCAACGAGTTGCCCGAATACGATAGCTATCCCCAATCGTTGATCAAACAAGGCTTCGAGCAGTTTGGTATCCCCCGCATCCAAACGCCGGGCTACACCGAGTACCAGCAGGTCTTCGCCGAGATCGCCCAAAATGTGGCTGCAGGGGCCGATGTGGCCCAGCAGATGACCGATGGGGCCAAGCAGATCGAGCAGTTGGTGGCAAAGTATAAGGGGTGGAATGAATAGAACGAATTGAGATGATGGGATGACGAGATGATGGGATGATGGGATGCTGCACATCTCATTATCCCATCATCTCGTCATCTGCCCTACCAGGATATGAATGATGGCTGCTACAGTCCCGACCCGGACAAACTCCCCCAGTTGGTGGACATATATCCAACGCCGCAAAACCCGCAACACGATTTTTGCGGCGTTCTTCGTGTTGCCAGCGGTGATCAACTTCCTTATCTTTCGCTACATTCCGATTGTGTGGGCGGCCCGCGCCAGTACCTGGCAGTACAGTCTGCTGGGCGGCTACCGGGATTGGATCGGCGCTGACCACTACCTGCGCGCCCTGGAAGACCCGATTCTCCTGAAATCCTTGCAAGTCACATTTGCGTATGTGATCGTCAAACTGCCCCTGGAAGTCGCGCTGGCCTTGGCCCTGGCGATCTTCACCAACCGGGCCATTCGGGGCATGGGAACCATACGCACCATTATCTTCACGCCGGTGGTGATGTCGATGGTGGTGGTGTCGGTGGTCTGGGCACTGATCCTCAATGCGGATTCGGGCTTGCTCAACGCGTTGCTCAAAACGTTCGGTCTGCCCAAGCAGGTCTTTCTCAGCAACCCCAATTTATCATTGCCGTCGGTGATCACAGCGACTATCTGGAAGGATGTTGGATTCAGCACGATTTTGATTGTGGCGGGGCTGAAGGGTATTCCTGGCATTTTCTACGAAGCCGCTGTGATCGACGGGGCCACCCGCTGGCAACTCTTCCGCCACGTGACCCTACCGCTCCTGCGCCGCACCCTGCTCTTTGTCATCGTCACCCAGACGATCTTCAGCTTCCAGGTCTTTATCCCCGTCTATTCCATGACCCAAGGCGGGCCGCTGGACTCGACAAAGGTGATCGTCTACTACATCTACCAGTTGGGCTTCCGTTTTCAGGATATGGGATATGCGGCTGCGGTGTCGATGATTTTGCTGGTTATTCTGCTACTGATCAGCGTGACACAGATGCGTTTTCTGCGCTCGGATGTGGAGTATTGAGATGAGCGCAGCCAGCCAGCAACGAACCCCTCGCTCAACCCTTCCCAACCGTATTGTCGGTGGATTTTTCATTCTTCTTGCCTATTTGCTGATCACGATTATTTTTCTCACCCCCCTGCTGTGGATGATTGGCAGCAGCCTGCGCCCCAGCCCGGAAGTCTTCCAGTACATTTTTCCGCTCAGTTGGCGCACCTTTGTGCCCCTGCAATTCACCCTGCAAAATTTCGCCGATATCTTTGGCATCTCGGAGCAAGGGCGAGCGCTGGGCTTTCAGTTTGGCCGGGCGCTGCTGAACACTGCTTTTGTTTCCACGGCGGTTGTGGGCAGTTCCCTGGTCTTCAATACTCTGGCTGCCTATTTCTTTGCCCGGCTGGAATTCCCCTACAAGAATCTGTTGCTGGTTTTCGTGCTGGGCACATTCTTTGTCCCGCAGGAAGCCACCATCGTTCCACTGTATATCGTGGTGCGCCAGTTGGGCTTTGCCGACACCTATTGGGCGCTGATTCTGCCCTGGTATGCCAGCCCATTCGTCATTTTCGTTCTCTCCCAGTTTTTCCAGGAAATCCCCAAAGAGTTGGACGAGGCCGCGATTATCGACGGCGCGTCGTTGCTGGGTGTGCTGCGCCATGTGATTGTGCCCAACGCCCGGGTTGGGCTGCTCACCGTCAGCCTGCTGGAATTCCAGTTCATCTGGAATCTCTTCTTCTGGCCGCTGATCGCCACGGGTCGTCAGGAGTTGCAGGTGATCCAGGTTGCGGTCGCCACCCAGATCAGCCAACGGGAGATCGCCTGGGGGCGTATTTTTGCCGGGGGTGTGGTTGCCAGCTTACCGGTGATTATTCTTTTCCTGGCCCTGCAGAAATATTTTGTAGAAGGGGTGGCGTTGAGCGGATTGAAAGGATGAACGTATTGCGAATTGCGTGTTGCGTAAGAAGTGACAAAATGCGGCAGCGTTCAGCCATTCACGAATATAGCAAGCACCATACGATTTCGATCTGCCTTCCCAATTTTCGCCTCCCATGGTATACGCGCAACGCATTACGCAATTGCATTTCACTCAAACAGCCGGAAAACAACCATGTCCCTCGACTTCTCTGCCTCCCCCATCATTGGAATGGTTCATATTGGACCCTTGCCCGGCACGCCCTATTTCGGTGCCAAAGGCGATTACGCTGCTGTGCGGGCCAAGGCGATTGCCGACGCGTTGGCGTTGGCCGAAGGGGGCGCGCAGGGTGCGCTTGTGCAAAACCGGGACGATCGGGTTTTTTCTAACGGATCGGCAGACCCAGTGGTCGTAGCGGCCTTTGCCGACATCACCCAGGCCGTGGTGGATGCAGCGGGGGATCGGCTGGCAGTGGGTGTGCAGGTGCTGCGCAACGATCTGCGGGCGTCGATTGCCATTGCCCACATCTGCGGCGGATCGTTTGTCCGTTGCGGCGTTCTGCTGGGAAGCACCCAAACCATCAGCGGCAGGGTGGATGGCGATCCCTACGGCGTTCTCCATTACCGGCGGCAAATCGGTGCCGAAAAGGTGCGATTGATTGCCGAGATTGGCTCTATGCACTTCCGCGCCGAGCAATCCCTGGGCGATCTGGCCCAAAGCGCCGCCTTTGCGGGCGTGGACGCGGTGGGCATCGCCCATCCCGATATGGAAACGGGGCTGGATTGGGTGGCGCAGATCAAAGCCGCCGCGCCAGCCATGCCTGTTGTCATTGGTGGCTACACCAACGCAGGAAACATCGCCCGCTACCTGGCCGCGGCCGATGGTGCATTCGTCGGCGGCGCGTTTGAAGATGGCGGGCGCGGTGGCGCAGTCAACGCCGAGCGGGTGAAATTGTTTATGAAAGCGCTACAACGCAAAGATGCAGAGATGCAAAGGTACAAAGAATGAGGGGAATCCTCTGCGCCTTCGCGTTAAAAATCTCCACCACTAGAGGAAACTTAGATGCCAAAACTCTCTGTTTGTATCGAAATGTTCTGGACCGATCTGCCCTTCGACGAGCGCATCCGCCGGGTGGCCGCAGCAGGCTATCCTGCTTATGAATTCTGGGGTTGGCGGGCAAAAGATTTGGACGCCATGCGTGCCGCCACCGCCGAAACCGGGCTGGCCGTAGCTGGTTTTGCCATCGATCCCGGCTTTGCCCTGACCGCACCTGGCAACGAGGAGACGATGACCCAGGCCGCGGTCGAAGCCGCAGCCACAGCCCATAGCCTGAACTGCAAGAGCCTGATCATTACAACGGGCAATGAAATTGCAGGGGAAAGTTACGAGATCACCCGGCGGCGGGTGGTTCGCAAGCTGCAAGCCATGAGCCGGGTGGCCGCAGACCAGGGGTTGCGCCTCTGCCTGGAGCCACTCAATCCATTTGTGGATCACAAGCACTATTGGCTGACGACCATGGCCCAGGCAGGGGATATTGTGGAGGAGGTGGATTCGCCGGGGCTGGGGATACTCTACGATCTTTACCACCAACAGCTCACCGAAGGCAAGCTGATCAACAATCTGCACCGCCACCTTCACCAGATCGGTCATATCCACACAGCGGGTGTGCCGGGCCGTCATGAACTGATGGGCAGTGAAAACGACTATGCAGCCCTTTTCCGGGCCATCGATACCAGCAGCTATGACGGCTACGTGGGTTTGGAATTTCGCCCGACCATAGGGGAAGAAGCAGCCCTGGCCCAAACGTTGACGCTTTTGGAGTAGGCAGGAAGCGAGGATGGGGTGAGATTCTACTGCACTGGAAACAAAAAACATGAAACGTGAAAGCAACCGTACCACTTCACGTTTCACGCTTTTCGTTTCTTAACTTCGGTGTCAAGCCTTGCTCTACTTGCCGGCGTTCTTCTTGAGCAAATCACGGATTTCGCGCAGCAACTTCTCTTCGGCTGTGGGGGCCGGAGGTGCAGCCGGAGCTTCTACCTGCTTGTTTTGCATGGAGTTGGCTGCTTTGACTACAAGAAAAATGGCGAAAGCGACGATGAGGAAATTAATGAGCGTATTGAGGAAGAGACCATAGCTAATCACAGCTGCACCCGCCTCTTTCGCGGCAGCCAACGTGACAAAGCTGCCGCCAGATAGATTGATGAAGAGATTGGAAAAGTCCATGCCACCCATCAGCATCCCAATGGGTGGCATGATCACGTCGTTGACCAGTGAGGTGATCACAGCGCCGAACGCAGCGCCCAAAATCACAGCCACAGCCAAATCCAATACATTCCCACGCATGACAAACTTCTTGAACTCTTGTAACATCGGGTGCTCCTTTTGAATACAGATGTGGCGGCGACGCGGATAGGAAGAACAATGGTTTTTATCTTATCCTTGCTCAGAGTGCGGTTAACAAATTACATGTCGCATTACAATTTTGTTGATTTGACCACCCGTGTTTAAGATCGCTGCCTACCACAAAAGGGCGCCATCAGGGATTGATTGGAGAAGTGCATGACAATCGGTTCGAATTCGTATGGGCAGGCAAAAACGGCAGCACGCTGGGAACTGGCAGCAGTGCTTGTCTTGCCCCTGCTTTGGGTAACAATCTTTCTACATTCCGGTCTGCCCAATCTGGCCGATGGTCAAATTCATCTTTTTCGTGCTGTTGAGTGGGATTATTTGTGGCGAAATGGTGTCATGCTACCCACATGGGCGCCGAACCTAGCCTTTGGCTACGGCTACCCGCTCTTCAATTTTGCACCCCCGCTGCCCTATGTCGCCATCGATGCATGGCATCTGCTCGGTCTTTCTTTCACCGATGCAACCAAACTGCTCTCTATTTCCATCCTCTATCTTTCCTGTTTAGGTACATACTTTTTTGCACGCCGCACGCTCGGTTTTGCCCCCTCGTTGTTGGCTGCCGCGGCCCAAATCTATACACCTTTCGTCTTTCGCCAACATTTACTCTACGGCGGCAATTATCCCCAACTGCTGGGTATGGCACTCTTTCCCTGGGGATTATGGGCGCTTCAGCGGGTGCTTGCGGGAGAGCGCAGATCGGCCCCTGTTTGGTTGGCGGTCATTGTGGCGGCTGGGCTGCTTTCTCATCTTTTTCAGGGATTGCTGCTTGTCGCCCTTTTGATTTTCTACATCATTGTCTGGCAGATCAGGCACCTGTTCAGCCGCCAGACAATTCATGCCATCGGGTGTCTGTTGTTGGGTGTCGGTCTGGCGGCTTATTTCCTTTTGCCTGTCTTTATCGAGCGTACCTGGACCTGGGGACAAAGTGCATATTACCTGCAAAAGAGTCCCATCGCCCTGCGTTTTCTATCGCTTGAGGATTTGTGGGCCTGGCCTGCGCGCTTGGACCAAAGCGCAGCCAATCCGTGGGTTCCCTTCAGCTTAGGCCCCATACTACTGGCACTGGCCGGGCTGGGATTATTAGTCCTCCCTTGGCAACGCCAACGAATTGGGTTCATCAAACAGAGCCTCTTTTGTGTCCTCGTACTAAGTGGGATCGTGTTTCTGATGCTTCCAGAATCAGAAATTTTGTGGAAAACGTTCTCTTTTCTATCCTTGGCACAGTTCCCTTGGCGGCTCTTTGGACTTGCCATACTGGCCGCTGCCTATCTTGCCGGGGCTGGGGCACAAGCGCTCGTCGACTGGATGGCAAAGATAGGCGCAAGAGCATCTCTTCAGGCAGGGATGCTCATCGCCCTGTTATCTCTAATTATTGCCTCCGTAGCGCCACTTGCCTACCCCACAGCCCCCTTTGCCGATTTTGGCAACCCGACCATAGCCGACCATCTCCGCCTGGAACTATCTGGCCTGGTCATCGGAGGGACCAATTTGGGCGAGTACACACCCCAATGGGCAGAAAAACAGCCCACGGATTCCCCGCTTGTACCAGAGATGCTGGCAGACCGTGAACCAGAGAGGCTTGACCGCTCCAGCCTTCCACCTCAGACAGAGGTCACACCCATCAGCTACTCCCCTCTGGCGTTTCGCTATCAATTGTTGTTACCCGAGGCCCAGCCAGTCCGGTTTTTCCTGTTCTATTTCCCCGGGTGGACGGCAAGAATTGACGACGTACCCGCGCCCGTCTACCCAGAACAGGCAAGCGGTCTGCTTCTCGTCGATGTTCCTTCAGGCGAACATCGGCTGGAGATCGCCTACCGACTCCCA
>JAHEML010000789.1 GCA_024643705.1 Caldilineaceae bacterium
TCGCATCTTCACCGGGGTGAGCGTAGCAGGTGTGCCCATGGGTGGCCTCACCCGTGCCGCGGCTCTGGTCAGCCTCAGCCGTGAACTGCGCTCCTACCCCATCGACCCTCTTTCCATCACGTTCAACGAAAATCGTTGGACGCTCAGCACAGGGCAGATTGGCCCTCAGCCTGATTTGATGGCCGCGGTCAATGCAGCTTACTTAATCGGACGCCAAGGGAATATGACCGAAAATGTGGCGAGCCAGTGGCGCGCGTTGCTCGGTTTCCAGGCCATCACCCCGCCGCTGACCTTTGACGAAAACGCCATCCGCTACGCCATCAGCCAGATTGCCGCCGAAGTACGCCGCCCTGGTCGCGCCGAAATGCAGTTAGGTGACGTGACAGTCCCTTCGGCTCCCGGTGTAGATGTGGACGTGGAAGCCAGCACCCGGCTGGTTTTGGCCCGGTTACTGGCTCACGATGGACGGGAAGTACCCTTGCAAACCTTCCCCATCGCACCACCGGATGTCCAAAGCCAATCGACAAATCAGCCAACAGACAACGAAACTGTCGATTCGCCCAAACTGCCCTTCGTTGTACGAGATAGCGCCTCCACTCTGGTCTTCGCCTTGGACCCAGCCTCTCTCCAGCGACTCTTGCCCAACGGCGCCAGCGGACCGGTAAATACGGTTGCCCTGCGCGAAATTGTGGATGGGTGGGCCGAGGAAATCTACATCCCAGCCCAAGATGCCCGGCTGCGTTTCGACGCCAACGCGGCCATTCCCGTGGTGATCCAGCCCAGCATCGCCGGACGGCAACTCAATGTAGACGCCACGTTGGAGAATATCCAGTCCGCGCTCACCGGTGGTCAACCCCAGGCCGCCCTGGCCGTAGACGTGCTATCGCCCAAAGTAGATTCCAACCGGGTCAACGAAATGGGCATCCGGGAGCTGGTCGCCAGCGGCACAACCTATTTCGCGGGGAGCAGCTTGGCCCGCATCCGTAACATCGAAGTAGCCGCGGAGAAATTCGAGGGCGTCGTCATTCCCCCCAACGGTATTTTCAGCTTCAACTCGATTGTGCAGGATGTGAGCGCGGCCAACGGCTTCGAGGATTCGTTAATTATTTGGGGAGATCGCACGGCGGTAGGCGTGGGTGGTGGCGTCTGCCAGGTGAGCACAACCGCCTTTCGCTCCGCCTTTTTGGGTGGTTTCCCGATTGTCGAGCGCTACAACCACGGCTACATCGTCAGTTGGTATGGCGAGCCGGGGCTGGATTCCACCATCTACACCCCCTCGGTCGATCTCAAATTCCGCAACGACACCAGCGCCTACCTTCTTGTTCAGCCCGTGGTGGATAGCATCAACGGAACCATCAGCTTTCTCTACTACGGCACAAAACCCGACCGTCAGGTGACTGTCGGTGAGCCGGTTTTCACGGATATTCAAGAGGCAGGCGAGCCGGTTTATCAGGAAGACGAGACCCTTGCTCCGGGGCAGATCAAACAGGTGGAATGGGCGAAACAGGGGTCGACAGTGACCGTGGAGCGCACGATTGTAGAAAATGGGCAGAGCCGGGTGGACAAATTGGTTTCGGTCTATCAACCCTGGAACGCCGTCTATCTGGTGGGGCCGGGGACAGTGGTTCCGGGGCAGGCAAAACCAGCGACACCATAGACGAACCGGTATAAGAGCCGCCATAGCCAAAAGGGAGAGGGTGCCCGAATTGTCGGGCACCCTCTCCCTTTTGATCTTAGCTTGAATCTTGAATCTTACTGCCCAGCGGTCGCGCTCCACTGTTGTGCGGCCATCTGAGCCTGGCGGGCCAAATCGACAGATGTTGCCAGAACCCGTGCGGCTTCCTGGGGGCTGTGAAAACCGGTACTGTTCTCGGACGATACGAAGTCCCAACGCAGACTGGCTTCCCGGTGGAGTCTCAGCGCCTCGGACAACTGCTCGTCTGTCGCGCCGGCTTCCCGCGCAGCAACAATTGCGTCAATTGCGTCAATCAACGCTGCTTCCGAGCGGCGCAACAGTTCCGCAGTCTTTGTTTGAATGTTAATCACCCGATCCCGCAGTTCATCTTCTGAAATATTGTGGCAGTTTTGGCAGGCCTGAGAGAGATTAACCAACGGACTGCGAAGCCAGTGATCCGAGACTTTCACACTGCCCTGACGGGTATAGGGCATATGACAATCGGCACAGGCAACGCCAGATTGCCCGTGAATGCCTGTACTCCACGTCTCAAATTCCGGGTGCTGAATCTTGATCATCGGTGCCCCCGTTTCTGCATGGGTCCAATCCTTGAATTCAGCTAACTCATAATACTTGCTGATATCGTCTGCGGTCAGCCCTTCGGTCCAAGGGAAGGTGAGGACTTTGTTCTCGCCTTTGAAGTAGTATTCCACGTGGCACTGGGCGCAGACATAAGAGCGCATTTCCTGACGGGTGGCGCCAGCCAGATCGATGCCTCTGGCTTCCATAGCATTGGAAAAACCGGGGCGGGTAATGCGCAGGGCCATGGTCTCCGGGTCGTGACAGTCGGCGCAGGACGAGCCAA
>JAHEML010000790.1 GCA_024643705.1 Caldilineaceae bacterium
GTAGGCCAGGCTGCGGGCCACATTCGAGCGCATCTCCCGCTCCAGGCTGCTGCCGGTTACCCTCGCACCCAGAGAGCGCTCCAGCTCGCCAAAGTCGTCCAACTGTAGCTGCATCTGCGCCATGCTGAGGGGCACAAGCAGCATCCGCTGGGTGGGCAGGGGCGGGTGGCTGTCCAGGTGGATGGGTTGGTTGGTGGGGCGGTGATTGGGGTTGTGACTGGGGCTATGGCTCATGTGTTGTTCCCCCAGGCGCGCACAAAACTTTCTGGTTCTACGCCCAGGCCGTTGGCGATGCGGGTGATGTAGTTGAAGTAGGCGATGACTTGGGTGGCGTCGTGAATGGCTGTGTCGTCGAAGCCGTGATCACGCAGAATATCCAGATCGGCGGGGGTGACCTCGTGTTGGTAGCGGGTGAGCTTGACCGCGTGGCGACAGAGGGCACGGTCGGCCTCGCTGAGCTGGGCGGTGGTCCAATCGGCGGCGATGCTTTCCACAAAGGCGTCGGCTGCGGCGGCAGTGGGGAAGAGGGTATCGACCTCGGCACGGAGGTCGTGGGCGTGTGCCCGTGTTCAGTAGACGCAGCCCAACTCGGCGGCCACAACTGTCGCCAGCATCTCCCGCTGCACCCGGCTGAGGGGCGAGCCGCCGTGCATGATGGAGCCGTAAAGCTCCATGCTCGTCTTGAGTGTGCGGGCGTTCAGCGACATGATCTGCACAATGCCCCAGACCCGGCCCGCGCGTTTGACGGCTTTGTCCAACTCGGACTTGAGCAGGCCGGTGGCTTGTTGGGGGAAGATTTGTTGTATCCAGGGCATAGGCCGGGGGTTCCTGTTGGTTGGGACGATAGCTCCATTGTGGACGATATGCCCTGCAAGTGCAACTTGGAAAAGAGAAGCGTGAAGTGCAATGACTCTGCACTTCACGCTTCTCTTCTCTTCACTTTTCTTCATTTCGTTTCTCTGCAGACCACAGCGCTGGATTAGCCGGCTGCAGTGGCCGTTTGTCGAGTAAATGGTGAGACCACCCAAGCATAGACACCTAAAAAGAGGACTTCACTCAATACTGCTGCTACACCCAGGGGTTCGAGCCAAGCGTCGGGTTCGGCGGGAATCTGGGGCAAGCCAACCGATCGGCTGGCTGCATACATGAGCAGGGAGATAGCCGCAATCCCTGCTCCAAGGCCCCAACCCCAACGGCGATCCCCACGATAGATTCCCACGGCAGCGATGAGCGCTGCCACCCCATTCATATAAAAGAGCCAGCCTTTGTAGGCTGCATCTTCAAAGCTACCTGGTGCGTCGATTACGTGAATCAACCCAACCAAAATAATCAGCGCGATCCCAGCCCACATCATACTCTGTGAAACACGACCCATCTTCATGCTCTCCACACCCTTTGTAATAGACAGCTCTGTCGCTTTGGAATGGCAGCAGACGTGCCTGCCGCTGACAAGTATAGATCGAGCTGTGTGGTGGTAGATTATGCTTGCTTTGAAGTTGTATTATGGACAGATTATGCTTTTTGCACTTATCCCACGCTCACATCTGTGGGGTAAAGGTCGATGCTTTCTACATTGGCCCGCTGGGGCAGACTGGCCGCAAAGACGACGGTGACTGCCACATCTTCGGCCTGCATCATTTTGGCCCGATCCTCGGCGGTGGGGGGCTTGGGGCGCAGGTCGAGAATGGGGGTCGCGCCCACGCCGGGATTGATGGTACAGGCCCGTACCATGTGGGGGTTGCCTTCTTCGTTGGTGACACGGGTCAGGGCGTGCATGCCCAGCTTGGAGGCGCTGTAGGCTACGCCCGCGAGCAGGCTGGGATAGTTGGCCGCCTTGGAGCCGATGTTGACGATGGTGCCTTCTCGGCGTTCGACCATCTCTGGCATGACAAACTTAGTGAAAAGCCATGCACTGGTCAGGTTGACGTTGATGATGCGGTCCCACTCTTCGGTGGTGGTGGCGTCGATGCGCCGGTGAGAGACATTCATGCCCGCGTTGTTGACCAGCACATCGATGCGGCCTAACCCGGCGCGGGCCGCGGCCACGGTGGCTTCGATCTCGGCCTGCACGCCCACATCGCAAGGGCAGACGATTGCGGTGCGGCCCATGGAGCGGATGCGGTTTGCCAGGGCTTCGAGCTTGTCGGCTCGGCGGGCCACCAGGGCCACGTCTGCACCTTCCTGGGCGCAGGCCAGGGCGATGGCTTCGCCAAAGCCGCTGCTGGCTCCGGTGACAACGATTTTCTTGTTTTCCAGTCGGTTCATGGGGATTCCCTCGTTGGTGTGGTGGGTGGTTGTCCAAACCGGGGAATGATAGCACAAAAGGGGGAAATGGGGTAGCTTCTGGTGGGAATATGGGCCGGATGTCTGCCTGTCGCCACTATCGACAGGCAGACATCCGGCATCCACACAGAAGGGCGCGCCCGGGTCGGGTATCAGCGTGTCCGGGGAGGCGACCCCACCCCAAGCGCCGCCGCCTCCCCATCCTGGTGAGGGAACTGTTGGCGGGATGAACGGTATTGGACGGGTCGCTGTCTGA
>JAHEML010000791.1 GCA_024643705.1 Caldilineaceae bacterium
CTGGCCTGCAGCGACGGCAGTGACAACGGTGGCGGCACGCCCACGCCCCCCGAACCGGAACCGGTAGCCTGCGCCGGGACGGAGATCAATCCGGAGCGCCTGTTCCTGCAGCAGCTCGGGCCCGACCGGGTCATCATCAAGTGGCGCGGCGATGCCGATGGCGGTGAGGGCACCGATCAGCTCTGTTTCGGTACCGACATGGGTTTCCTGCCGGAAGAATCGATGGTCACCGCGTCTGAAACCGAGACGGGTCACCGCGAGGTGTTGTTGACGGGCCTGAGCCCAGACACGACCTACTACTACTCCGTTGGCGGGGCGGGCAGCGCCATCGAGGAGCACCATTTCCGCACGGCGCCCGCCAGAGGTGAGTTGCCGCCAGATGGTAATACCCGTATCTGGATAGTGGGTGATTCGGGTACCGCTGCCCAGGACTACGAGGAAGCCGTCCAGGTGGGAGATGGTTTCGTAACTTTTGTGGAAGACAATGGCGGCGAGCCGGCAGACCTGTTCCTGATGCTGGGTGACAATGCCTACAATCAGGGGACTGACCTGGAACACCAGAAAGCAATCTTCGACCTCTACACCGAGATCCTGGCGTCCACGCCCGTGTGGCCGACGATCGGCAACCATGAAATGGGGTCCTTCGGCGTCTCGAAGAGTTCTGACCCGGACAGCTATGCGATCATTGGCAGCGATGAAAACGGCGGGCCGGATCCGGCACCGGACAGCCCCATGCCCTATCTCAATATCTTTACTCTACCGTCCGATGGCGAGGTGGGCGGCCTGGCGAGCGGCACTGAGCAGTACTACTCCTTCGATTATGCCAATGTGCATATCGTCAGTCTGGATTCCCAATTGACGATCCGCGACGATGATGGCCGCGCCGCCATGCTGCGGTGGCTGAAGGACGATCTCATGTCCAACGACCTGGACTGGACCATCGTGATTTTCCACCATCCCCCTTATACCAAAGGCAGTCATGATTCCGATGTGGATCTGGGTGGCATTGACCAGCCAATCTTCGCTATCCGGGAAGAGTTTACCCCGGTGTTCGATGAGTATGGCGTCGACCTGGCCTATTCGGGGCACAGCCACATCTATGAGCGCTCCTACTACCTTGGGGGACACACGGGTCTTTCCGCCAGCTTTGACCCGCAGGTACACGCGGAGTTGAATGACCAGGGCGAACCCGCCAGTGGGCAGGGCGACGAGACGTACGCACAGATCACCCGCAATGGCACAGACGACAAGGTCGTCTATACCGTCGCCGGCAACGGTGGGAAAGTGACCTTCACCACCGAGGGTTTCCCCCACCCGGCCCACCTGTTCAGCGAGCTGACCATTGGCTCAGTGGTGGTGGATATAACGGACAGCCAGCTGGAAGCCAGGTTCATCAACATCAGCGGCGAAGTGCTGGATTCCTTTACCATGACGCGCTGATCCTGCCGGTGGTAGCTTCGCCGCGCTTGCCGGTAGAGCAGTTGAAACGCCACGCCCGTAAGAGGACGCCATCAGGCGTCCTCTTTTTTGTCACCGCGCTGCTGGCTCTCATTCCGCTGGCGGCCGTGCCAGACGCCGCGACCGAAGCCCGCCTGACAGAGTTGACTGCCCGCATCGAGCAACACCCGGGGGAGCAGGCCTGGCTGATTCAGCGTGCCCGTGTCTATGTTGATGCCAATCGCTATGAGCTTGCCCTTGGGGATATCCGCGCTGCCCGGGCCCTGGGCAACCCTTCCGAGGCGGCGTTCGTGCACGGCATCCTGCTTTACCGCAGTGGTGAGTTGGTGGCTGCGAGAGAGCAGTTCGACACCTACCTCGCCAGTCATCCTGGCCACCGCTCCGCCCTGGAATACCGGGCCCGACTGCTGCGCGATGCTGGCCACTACGAGGCGGCCCTGGCGGACTACCGGCAGTTGCTGGCCAGCGATCCTGGCCTTGATCCTGGCTATTACCTGTCCACCGCCCGTATTCTGGCGGCATTGCCGGAGTACGGGACGGATGAGGCTCTGGCACTGCTGGATGGCCGCATGGCGGATATCGGGCCGATCTCTTCCCTGCAGCGGTATGCCATCGAGCTGGAGAAGCAACGCGGAGACTACGACGCCGCGATCGACCGCCTGGTGACACTCGACCCCAGGCTGCGTGCGACGCCGGAGTGGCAGGTGGAGATGGCGGAACTTCTCATACTGGCGGGAAGGCCCGGGGAGGCCCTGCCGCTGCTGACTGTGGCGGAAGAGCAGCTGCAGTCCCTGCGGCAGACAGGCTCTCGGGATAAGTTGCGTATGGCCCTGCAGGACTTGAAGCGGCGGGCGGAGGAATCTGCGAGCGTGATTCGAGGTGTTCAGCTCTCCCCGTAGGCTTTCGTCACCTCGTCGGCAATGATTTCCACCCCGCGCCTGACAGTCTCCAGGTCCCGGGCATAGGACACGCGAATGCATTCATGCTGGTGGCGCCAGTCATCGTCGATACCGACGAAGAAGTTGTGTCCCGGAACCACCAGGACCCCTCGCTGCTTGAGCCGCCGGTACAGCTCACCG
>JAHEML010000792.1 GCA_024643705.1 Caldilineaceae bacterium
TGGCAACACCTGGGCTGCCGAACGCTGGGATAGCTTTCACTTGGTCAATCCCAATTGGGCGGTTCGGCTCCCCTCGTTTTTCTACAACGGCGATGAATACGGCGGTGATGATCCCGATGGTTTTCTCTCGCGGGATCAGACAGTCGACTATCTTCATCGCTACGCAGAGCATATTGCCGCACCCGTCTATACAGGTGTCGAGGTTATTTCTCTCTCGAAACAGGGCAACTGCTATCATCTCGAACTCAATGATGGTGGTGTGATCGAGAGTGCTGTAGTTGTTGTGGCAACCGGCGCGTTTGGCCCACCCAAGTATCCTGCCTTTGTCTCCAATATCGCGCCGGGCATTCTTCAACTGCACTCGGCCCACTACAAAAACGCAGATCAACTTCCCCAAGGGGCCGTGCTGGTTGTGGGGTCGGGGCAATCCGGGGCGCAGATCGCCGAAGACTTGCAGGACGCGGGCCGTCGGGTCTACCTCTCGGTGAGCAGTGCAGGCCGTCGTCCACGACGATACCGCGGGCGCGACTCGTCCTGGTGGATGCGGGCGCTGGGCCATTTTGACCGCAACCTGGACAACATCGACGATGAGACCCGCCAACGGATGAGCAGTGGCGGCAGCGGTGGCAGCGGATCGGGCCATGTGGGTGGCGGCAAGGGGGGGCACGATATCTACTTGCGCGCTTTTTGCCGGGATGGCATGATTCTGTTGGGTTCGATCACTGGGGCTGACGGGCATCGTTTGACCCTGGAGCAAAATCTTCTCGCAAATCTACGCCAGGCTGATGATGCGGCAACGGCTTTCAAGCGGGCCATCGATGAACACATTAAGGAAACTGGCATGGACGCACCAGCCGACAACCAGCCCGATCCCCCTGGCCTTGGGGCATGGCCGGCGGAAGAAAGCGCAACCAGCATCGATCTCTGGGACGAAGGTATTCGCACCATCATATGGGCCACGGGGTTTGGCTACAGTTACGATTGGATCAAGCTTCCCGTCGGCGACGAACGTGGCTATCCCATCCAGCAGCGGGGCGTCACCCAGTGGCCGGGCCTCTATTTTATGGGGCTGCAATGGATGTATGGCTCAAAGTCGGCCCAATTTTTTGGCGTCCGGGAGGATGCCGACTATGTGGCCCGGCACATCGCCGGACGGTACGGCCACGGCACTGCAAGCTGACTACCATCGTCGGTGCTTGCCCGGCGTATAGCGAGGAATCCAAATGAAAGCAATTGTATGGACAGCGTACGGGCCGCCGGATGTTCTCAAACTCCAGGACATGCCCAAACCCACGCCCAAAGACAATGAAATCCTGATCAAGATACACGCAACAACGGTGACAGCCGGAGATTGTGAAATGCGCCGTCTTGACTTTCCTTACTGGGTGCGGCTGCCCATGCGCATCTTTGTGGGTTTCTGGAAACCACAACGGATCAAGATTCCAGGTTTGTATCTGGCCGGAGAGGTTGAGGAGACTGGCAGCGCTGTCAGTCGATTTCAAAAAGGCGATCAGCTATTTGGGTTGGCAGGTCTGCGCATGGGGACCTATGCCGAATATGTCTGTGTACCCGAAAAGGGGGCTTTGGCAACCAAACCGGCCAACATGACCTTCGGCGAAGCTGCGCCTGTGGCATTGGGTGGGCTGGAAGCGCTGCACTTTTTGCGCAAAGCCAATCTCCAGCCGGGGGAAAAGGTGTTGATCAACGGCGCGGCGGGCAGTATCGGAACCTACGGAATCCAGCTTGCCCACTATTTCGGTGCCCACGTGACAGCCGTAGACAGCACCGACAAGCTGGACACGTTGCGCGCCACCGGCGCGGACAAGGTGATCGATTACACCCAGGCGGATTTTACCCAACTGGGCGATACCTACGACGTGATTTTTGATGTCATCGGCAAGAGTTCGTTTTCCCGCAGCGTACGCATACTCAACCCACATGGGCGCTACCTGATCGCCAACCCGTCTGGGCTGATCCAACGGATGCGGGGAGAGTGGGTTTCGGCCAGAAGCAGCAAATCGGTGATTTTTGAGATGACCAGCCACCGGGCGGCAGATTTGGACTTTCTGCGCACGTTGATCGAAGCGGGCGACCTGAAGACAGTGATGGGCCGACAGTTTCCCCTGGCACAAATGGCCGATGCCCACCGCCATGTTGAATCTGGGCAAAAGGTGGGCAATGTCATCATTACCGTCGATCACCCCAACCAGCGATGATTTCTAGATTTCTAGAGCTTGCACAGCCAGAGGTAAACAAAACGGGAGACCCAGTCGGGTCTCCCGTTTTGTTTATCCCAAAAACCAATCCCCTACCCATAGACCTGGGGATTGGCGCAGTTGGGAAGTCTCTCCCCAGTCAGCCCGGCGATGAGATTGTTGGCCGCGATCACCGCCATTTGATCACGGGTGACCACGCTGCCACTGGCAATATGGGGAGCGATGATGATGTTATCCAGGGTGAGCAGGGGGCTGTCCATGGGGATCGGTTCCGGCTCGGTCACATCCAGCCCGGCATAGGCGATGCCCCCATTTGCCAGT
>JAHEML010000793.1 GCA_024643705.1 Caldilineaceae bacterium
ATCCAAAGGCAGGGCGTTTCGGCTGACGGCCAGGCCATTTGTCTCAAACACCCGGCCCTCTGGCTGTTCGGCCACAGGCTGGGCCGGGGCAGATTGTGCGGATGACGCGCTTGTCGCGCCATCCACGGGGGCAACCGCAACCACAGGCGTATCGCCCGTGCTTGTCCCGCCCACCAAATCGTTGAGAAACCAGCCCAACGCGCCAAAGAGAATCAATGCCACAAGCGCCAACCCAACGGGCCGCGCCCATGGGGGCAAGCCAGATGGGGGTGGAGGTGGTTTCAGCGCCACAGGAACACGGTCTTGTGCCAGGCGTGCATAGAGGACAATCAGGGGCACTTCGCCCATACCAAAGTAGCGATCTGCCACCAGCAGCTGAGCTTGACGAATTGCCTGATCATAGAGCGCTCCCGTTGTGCTTTCGTGGAGATGCAGTTCGGCACGCACAGGGCGTTCTTTGCGGTCGAGCAGCACAAGCAGACCAGCCAGGGGCGCACCACCGCTGTCGGTGACGTTAAAATAGTCCCCTCTGATCGCTTGCAAATCCGAGTGCGTGCTGCTTCTCCTGCTCTGGCTTAGAGTCATACCACCTGTTGCGGTTGCTTCCTCGCTCATCAGTTCACTCCAATCGTGACTCTTCGATCATATTATTTGGTCAGTTATCCATGCCCCATTGGGCACGTTCAGCGATGAAAACGGGGCGCTGATTTCGTCCGCTCTCATCGGCTCGATCCGTGTCATCCGCGTTCTATTTTCGATTCAGTCAGGGCAATTGCAGGGTTGCGATGCCAACAACCTGGACGGAAGAATCGTTGTAGAACGCTACCCGCATATTGTACTCAATGGGGATGTCCCCACGCAAGTAACCACGCCACTGCAAACTGTCGCCCACTTTGCGGAATGGGAAGTCGCCTGCGGGCAGTCCGCTGAATTCGGCCCCCCGATCTCCCTGGCCCACGTAGCCCAACGAAGTGCCTTTGAGCAGCTCGCCTCTATTGGCCGATCCGGTGTAGGGGATCTTCAGCACGTTTCCCTGGGGGGTGATGCTCTGTTCCTGCACGGCGAGGTTTTCCACATGCAATCGATGGACACCGGCCGCACGCACGCTGTCTGAACCCACCAGGTAGACCCGCAGCCGCAGATTGTAGCCCACACCATTGATGCCGGGCCAATTTCTATCAAAATCAAGCGAATCACCCATGGCACGCACGGCTCGTTGTCCACCGATCTGAAATTCGGCTCCCCCGTCGGTGATGGCAGAAAGCACGATATCGGTGCCAGGCAGTCGCTCGCCGACGCCAATCCGCCGCTCGGCTGGCCCGGCAAAGACAATTGCGTTGTCGGCCACATTCAGAAAGGGCAGATCATCAAGTTGGGGCAAATTGGTGATATTGCTCAGGTCGGGCAAGCCCAAATCGGGGAATTGATCCAGGTTTGGTATCTGTGGATTGCCGGGAATCGAAGGCAGGCTGCATCCAGCCAAGCTAAAAACAAGGAGAAGTGCAACTGCTGTGTAAAACCGCCTCATAGAGTCTGCTCCATTCTGTATGAAACATAAGTCATAAGCTCAATCCACCGTAAATAAAATCTTGCGAAATTTCGTAGGCGCTGCTTGCAGCAGCGCAAGCATACAGTACCCATTCTTTTCACGAGGATCGAGAGCATTTTTGCCAGTTTTGCGGCTAAAAGCCGCACTTACAAAAGACATGTTTTGCGATGTACTCAATTGAGTGATTCTCAAAAACTTTCCCGATCGCAATCAATAGGCCCCGATTTCGTGCAGTCGATCATCGTCGATGCCAAAGTGGTGGGCGATTTCGTGGCGCACCACCCGCCCCACCATGGCCCGCACTTCGTCATCCGTGCGGCAGCGCATGAGAATCGGCTGCTGGTAGATGCTGATTTTGTCGGGCATGACCAGATTGTAGCCACTGGTGCGCTGGGTATGGGGAACACCGTGGTAGAGGCCAAGCAGGTCGGTGCGTCTTCGCACCCCCACCGACCACAATGCGTTGTGATCCGGCCACTCTTCCACGACGATCGCGATATTTTCCAGTTTTGCAAAGAACTCGTCGGGTAGGGCTTCGATGGCCTGGGCTACCAATTCTTCAAAGTGTTCTGGTGTAACGTGCATAGGTCTACTCGTTCTCCTCGGCACCATAAGCAGCGTAGAGAATGTCGGCCACGTAGCTCTGTTGCAGAGCAGGCACATCGTCCCAGGTGCCTCCGTCGGCGAGCAGACGGCGCACCCTGTTTGGCCCCCAATTGTAAGCTACCAGCACCCAACGCAGATCGTTTGTATCCAGCCGGAGCGCGAACTCTTGCAGATAGACCAAATAGGCGGCGGAGACCTGGACATTCTCTCTGGGATCAAAGGGCTGTTGCGCGGCTACTTTGGGTGCAAATTCATCCCAGGTGGACGGCAAAATTTGCATCAGCCCCATATCCCCATCCCGCCCCAAAGCCAGCGGATCCATGCGGCTCTCCCGGTAGGCAATGGCGGCCAGCAAGCGCCAGTCGATCCCAGCTTGATCAC
>JAHEML010000794.1 GCA_024643705.1 Caldilineaceae bacterium
GAAACGGGTATTGGCGGTGGCAAAAAGGCGGCTGGGCAGACCGACGAGGTAGCAGAGCAGGTCCAGATCGTGGGGGGCCTGGTTCATGAGCACACCGCCGCCTTCGCCTTTCCATGTGCCCCGCCACCCCGCCTGGCGAAAATAGGCCGCGGTACGCAGCCAGGGCTGCACGCCCGTCACCCGTTGGATGCGCCCCAGCCCGCCACTCTCGATCAGCCGTTTGATGGCCTGCACATCGGCCCGGAAACGGTGTTGAAAGTTGACAGCCAGCAGCCGGTTGTTGGCCTCGGCCGCGTCGATCATGGCATCGGCCTCGGCCACCTGCACCGCGATTGGTTTCTCCACCAGCACATGGCTGCCCGCGTTCAAGGCGTCGATGGCCAGCGCGGCATGGAACGGATGGGGGGCGATGATCACCGTCACATCCGGCTTGGTCTCGGCCAGCATCCGCCGGTGGTCTGTGTAAAAAGGGGCGTCGAATTCGTCGGCCCGCTCTTGCCCCGGTGTGGGCACCACGTCCGAGACGCCGACAACCTGCACGCTGTCAAGGGTCAGCCCGGCCCGGTGGAGATTGAAGATGCCCGCGCCCACACCGATGACCGCGTGGCGCAGGGGAGAAGATGAAATTGTGGTCATTGTTTTGTCCTGGGATTCAAGGTTGGTTGATTGGTTGATTAGTTGATTTGGTCGCGGAAGGATCGGTGGATGGCACAAATTCAGGCTGACACGCCGCCTTTTGCCTTCCCCTTCTGCCTTTTGTCTTGCCTTTATACCGGCACTGCCACCCCTAGTCGCTCGGCCTCGGCCACCATTTGCGCCCAGGTTCCATCGTCCAAAGGCACGCCATTGGCCCGGCGCTGGCTTGCTGTTTGCTGCTCTGGCTCGCCGGGGAGGAGCACAGCGCTGAATCCGGGCGCTGTGGGCGTGGATTTGATGCGATCGACCATGGCCCCAGCCTCGGCGGCGAACTCGTCGGGTGTGCGGAAAGCGGCGATGGAGAGAACAATAAACAGGACCCCGTTGCTCTGCATACTGCCTTCTTGGGGGGCCGAGCCGCCGCCCGTGAGCATCCCACCCAGCAGATCGACAAGCAGGGCCAGGGAATAACCTTTGTGGCCGGCAGCGGGTACGAGCATGCCCCCTTCGTAGAGATCGGCAGGGTTGGTGGTGGGGTTGCCCTCTTTGTCCAGCACCCAGCCTGTGGGAATCTCCTTGCCGCCGTTGCGGGCCACCCGCACCTTGCCCTCGGCCACGGCGCTGGTGGCAAAGTCCAGCACAAAGGGGGAACGACCGGCCAGGGGCACGGCCGCGGCCAGGGGATTTGTGCCCAGCCGCCGGGCCGCGCCGCCAAAGGGGGCCACAATCCCACCGGATCGCCCACCGTTGCAGAAGGCCAGACCGATCATGCCCTCGGCCGCGGCCATTTCCACCCATTCGCCCAGCCGCCCCACATGGGAACTGTTGTGCAGGGCCACTGCGGCGATGCCTGCGCTACGGGCTTTGTCGATAGCCATCTGCATGGCAAATGCACCGGCCACTTGCCCAAAACTGCGTTGAGCATCCACAACCGCCATCACTGGGGTCTCGTGTTCCACAGCGGGCGTGGCGTGGCCGCTGGTCTCGCCCCGTTCCACCGCGCCCAAGTATTGCATGGTGCGCACAACCCCGTGGGAATCGTGGCCGGCCAGATTGGACGCCACCAACGAGGCGGCCACCTGATCGGCCACGTGGGTGGGCACGTCTGCTGCCTGGAAAATGTGGGAAACAAAGTCGGCAAGGGTGGCAGCTTGGATGGTATGCATGGTCGAGGCTCCTGTGGCGTGGGGTGGGGCAGGAAAAGTGGTGCGGGAGCATTATAGCCAGGAAACGAGGCGAGAGCAACTGACCAGCAGCCATGAGCCAACCCGCGCCAGAGCTTACACATTCGGCCTCATCCGGTATGATATACTCTTGCTATCAACTTTTCACTCCTCGATTGGAGAGTCAGATGTCGCTTTCACCCCAGGAATTCCAAGCAGAGAAATCCGTGATCGACGAATCGCCGGAAACCCAGCCCGGTGAAAATCCCCCTGCCCGGCGTTGGCCTGCACTGCTGGGTTATGGGGTGATGCTTGCCATTTTGCCGATTGGCTTCGCCCTGGGTGGTGAGGCAAGCTCGTTTGCTTCGGCGGGCATCACCTACCTTCCCCTGGTGTTGCTGGCCCTGCTGGCCTATCTGGGCCAACGCAACGACGCTGCCAAAATTCTGGCTGTGCTCTGGTGGCTGGGGCTGATTGGGCTGGGGACGTTGGGCGTTACCAGCTTTACCCTGCTGGCATCGAACGCGATCACGCCAGAAGCCCTGGACGGTGGCGGGCTAGGTGCGGTCGATTTTGGCGCGATGGGCGGTGTGTTGGGCATCTCGGCTTTGGGCCTGCTGCTGGGGATCGGGGCCCTGCTTCCACCAGTACGACGGGCAGCCAGCCGTGTGCTCCCTATAGACCCCGGCTCGTTTGTCCATGCCATAGCCCTGGCGCTGGTGGTTAGTTTACCGCT
>JAHEML010000795.1 GCA_024643705.1 Caldilineaceae bacterium
AACCTGCACCGAAAATGGGCGGCACACCCAACTGTTCGACTTTCAGAACGACCCGCTCGAAATGCACAACCTCGCGGACCAACCTGCCTACAGCGGGGAGATTGCCCGCCTGCGCCAGGAGATGAAAGCCGCCCGGCTGGTGTACAATGACGTGCAGGAACAGGGCCAGCGTTTTTGGGAGCGGTTCACCATCGAATGAAGTACATCAACGGCGTGGGTATCCCTGAAACTCTGCCACCGTCGCGCAACCTGTAATTCGCAACGCCCAACGCCCAACTCACAAAGGAGAGAAATCTTGACTATCACCGAAAATAGCGTCGTCGCTTTTGCCTACACCCTCACCGACGACGACGGTGCTGTCATCGACAGCGCGGACACCCAGGCACCCCTGGTCTATTTGCATGGCCGCGGCCAGCTGATCCCCGGTATGGAGAAGGGACTGGATGGGCGAAGTACCGGCGACCAATTCAGCATTGTGCTGCCCCCGGAAGAAGCCTACGGCATTTATGATGAAAATCTGGCGGGAGCCGTGCCTCTCTCCGCCTTTGAAGGCGTGGGTGAAGTAGCCGAGGGTATGCAGTTTCAGATGGAGCTTGCGGATGGGGTGCGTGCGGTCACCGTCCGGGAAGTTACCGGAGAGCACGTGATTCTGGACGGCAATCATCCCCTGGCCGGCGAGACCCTGCACTTCGACATCGAAGTCGTCTCTGTGCGCGCCGCAACCGCCGAAGAGCTTGAGCACGGCCACGCTCACGGGCCAGGGGGCGCGCATTAAGTGGGGCGCTATTTGCAACGCAGAGACGCAAAGGGGCAAAGACGCTGATGGGAATCGAATTCCTTTGCGCCTCTGCCTCTTTGGGTTGATGCTTTATCAACTCTATCCTGCTGGAGATTGAGAGGGTGATATGTCAGCCGATGCAATTGCCGAACTGACTGCCGACTATCCCGTGCGGATTGATATTCCCGTGGCTTGGGGGGATATGGACGCCTTTCAACATGTGAACAACACGGTCTATTTTCGCTGGATGGAGAGCGGGCGTATCGCCTATTTCAACCGTATGGCCGTGCCTGGCTTTCGGGATATGAGCGGTGTCGGCCCGATTCTTGGGTCTACCCAGTGCCGCTACCGCATTCCCCTCACTTTCCCCGATACTGTGACAGTTGCCAGCCGTATCGTCTCGGTGGAGGAAGATCGCATGACCATGGAGCAGATCGTTGTCAGCCACCAGCACGCGGCAGTGGCCGCCATCGGCAGCGGTGTGATTGTCACCTTTGATTATGTCGCAGGCCGCAAAGCCCCCATGCCGGAGCTGGTGCGGACACGGGTGGCTGAGATTGAAGGCACCGACGGCTGACGACTGATATTCGTCGTCCACGGTCAGTCGTCATCTCCTCACCTATCCAGCACGAGACCCCATGCGTATAGTCACTACCATTTGGGTGGGCCACCACCGGGTGCTTTGTGGTATGCCGTCAGCCATGCGCGGTCTGTTTCCTGCGCACCCGCTGCCGTCCCAGTCCCGCCACCCGCTCGATCAGCCCCCGGGCTTCCAAATCCAATTTGACAGTCGTCGTACACCAGCCGGGGGAGGTGTTCTCCACCAACTCTGGGCTGAGGTGGGGTACAACCGCTGCGCTGAGTGCCTGGAATTCAACACCCTCCCCATCCGCGGGGATGACTTTCAGCAGTGCCTCCCGGTAGGCTTCGTAGGTGGCTTTCTTCACCCGTGTGCCCTGTTTGCTGGGGTCCGGGTGCAGGGCCTGGAACATTTCGTTGCTGCTCATCATAGTTCTCCTCTGAGAATTATGCGTGACTAATTTTCATATCTGGATAGCGAAAAGGTATAGTGAATACACCGTAAAATATATTTTTGTAGGTGCGGTTTTTAACCGCACAACTGCCAGGGATGCTCTCGATTCTCGTGAAAGGAGTGGGTGTTTTATGTTTGCGCTGCTACAAGCAGCGCAAACGAAATCCCGGACTACTTTATTTACAAAGTAGTGAAGTTTTCTATGTGCCAGGTGGTCATAAACATTGGGCGCTATGACAGATGAACTCTCTTCTTTGTCCGTTCCCACCCCAATCCCCCTTTACGCGCCTGCAATGCGCGCCATACGCGTCCCCTCGCGCTGAATTTCAGCTTGCACAAAGGTAAGAAGTAACTCACCCTTGATCGTCGCGTAGGCCGGGTCGTCCCAGCGGTTGTGAAGTTCCCCCGGATCATCACGCAGATCGAACAACTCACCGTAGGATGCATCCCGGTAGACGGTGATCTTGTAGCGTTCGGTGATCAGCGTGCGCAGATCAACGGTGGTTGGGTTGTGGCGATTCTCGACCATGGCCCATGTGCGCGCCGTTTCGCTTTCACCCGTCCACACAGGCAATTGGTTCACCCCTTGCATGGCCCCTGGCGCATTGATCCCCGCCGCAGCCAGAAAAGTCTGGGGAAAGTCCACCAGACTCTGCAACGCGGTTGACACCTGACCCCCAGCCACATGCCCCGGCCAACGCACAATCATCGGTACACGGAT
>JAHEML010000083.1 GCA_024643705.1 Caldilineaceae bacterium
GTTGGACGAAGCGACCCCGCACCCTTCCGCGGCCCCCAGCCCGAACGCATGGGCCTTTACCCGGATGTAGATCGGGCGGTGGGCGCGGCGCGCCATGCCTTTGTCGCCCTGGACAAGATGAGCCTGGACAGCCGACGGCGCATTGTGGAGACAATACGCACTGTGGCCCGCCGCGATGCAGCCGAACTGGGACGTATGGCCGTTGAAGAGACTGGCCTGGGCCGACCAGAGGACAAGGAACAGAAGAATCTGCTCGTTGCCAACCGCACCCCCGGCCCGGAAATTTTGCAGGCCGAGGCCATTAGCGGCGACGGTGGGCTGACCCTGACCGAACGCGCGCCCTATGGCGTCATCGCTTCCATCACCCCCTCCACCAACCCCACGTCTACCATTTTCAACAACGCCATCAGCATGATCAGCGCTGGCAATGCGGTGGTTTTCAACGTCCATCCTGGGGCCAACCAGGTTTGCAACGAGACCATTCGCCGCATCAACCGGGCCATTACCCAGGTGGGTGGCCCACCCGATCTGCTCACCGCGCCCGAAGCCGCAACGATTGCCAGCGCCCAGGCATTGATGACCCATCCCGGCGTGCGTATCCTCATGGTGACAGGTGGCCCGGGGGTTGTGCGCGAGGCCATGCGCAGCGGCAAGCGGGCTATCTGCGCGGGGCCGGGCAACCCGCCCGTGGTGGTGGACGAAAGCGCAGATATTGGGCTGGCCGCCCGGCAAATCGTCTTTGGGGCCAGCTTCGATAACAACGTGATTTGCAGCGACGAAAAGGAGGTGTTCGTTGTGCGCTCGGTGGCCGATGAGTTGCTGGCCGGGATGCAGAACCACCACGCGCTGCTCTTGCCCAAATACAAACTGGCCCAATTAGAGAAAGTGATCTTCAGCGAAATGGGCGCGCCAGGCAAACCGGGCGTCACCAACAAGCGCTGGGTGGGCAAATATCCCTGGCAGATTTTGCAGGAGATCGGCATTGAGGCCGGGTCGGAGCTACGGCTGATTGTAGTGGATGTCCCTGCTGAACACCCGCTGGTCTGGACGGAACAGCTGATGCCCGTGCTGCCCGTGGTACGTGTGGAAAATGCAGATGCAGCTATCGATCTGGCAGTGGCCGCCGAACACGGCTTCGGCCACACAGCGGCCATGTACAGCCGCAACATCGACAACCTAAGCCGCATGGCGAGAGAGATCAACTGCTCTATTTTTGTGAAGAACGGACCAACCCTGGCCGGTCTTGGCTATGGCGGCGAGGGCTACACCAGCTTCTCCATCGCCAGCCCCACCGGCGAAGGACTGACCACCGCGCTCACCTTCTCCCGCATCCGCCGCTGCACCATGGTGGATCACTTCCGTATTGTGTGAGGCAACCACAAAGGCGTAAAGGGTAGAAGGCAAGAGATGTCTTCGTGGTTTGGTGTCTTCGTGGTTTGGTGTCTTCGTGGTTACAAAAATGAACATTCCTGAATTTTTCGAACGCTATGAATGGAGTTGTAAAGAAATTGAGCCGGGTATCTGGCGAGCCAGCTTTGCCGACGAAAAAGACGAAGAATACGATCTCTATGTGGCCCAGACGGAGGAATGGTTGCACTTTGCCGTCTCGCCCCTCACACCTCGGCCCATAGACGAAAACAAACACTTGCTACACGAAAATTTATTGAGGATCAATCAAAGCCTACGCCTGGTTCGCCTGGCAATCGATGATGAAGACGATGTGGCATTGTTAGCCGATCTGCCAGTGCACAACCTCCACTTCAGCCACTTTGCCGCAGCGTTAGACGCGCTGACCAGCTATACCCGCCAACTGGGCGGCGAATTGGGCCGGATTGCCACCCAGCATGGCTACCATTCTCCACTGGTGTGAACCAAAGTACTCGGGCTTTTCCCAAAGACAGAGCAAGGACTACCCGATGACCGCAGCCGATGTTCTCCAAAAGCAGCTTAGCAGTGTGGGGGTTGCCCGCCCTGGCGACGTGGGCTGGGTGCATGGAGCCAACAACCGGGCAAAACTAGAAGCAGCTCTGATCGATCCCCGGGTACACTGGGTGGAGGGTGACATCTCCCTGGGCGACAACGATCAGGTGATCATGGCCCACCCCCCTGCCACGACCAGCGACTTGTCCTTTTCAGATTGGCTACACGCAATCGTTGGCGCAGGCAAAGGGGCCAAACTGGATTTCAAGACGCCTGATATTGTGGAACCATGTCTGATTGCAGCCAAACGCGATGCGTTGGGTCGTATTCCCCTGATGATCAACGCTGACCTGTTGCAGGGGCCGGGCGGACAACCGGCGATCTTTGATCCCCACGAGTTCCTGGCTTTGCACAACACCCACACACCCAAAGCCATCCTTTCTCCTGGTTGGCGCGTGAGCGACACAGGGATAGGCTACAGCCGGGAGATGCTAAAGGAGATGACTGGCCTGCTCAGGTCGATTTCCAGCCCTGTAACCCTCTGCTTCCACGCCTGGCTGCTCTTCACCTCCTGGCCTGATGTCAAATGGCTTTTGGACGAGACCCGATACACGTTTACGGTCTGGGGGAAGATCGACTCGCCCGAATTGCTCAGGTGGCTGCGCAAATTTACCAATCCAGCCCGCTGCTTCTATGATGTACAGGACGCCGACGGCTCCCAAATCTTCGTTTTTGGTGGACAAGAAACCAGTGGACCTCTGCCCAGTGGACAATAATCAATGCGCACAGTTACCCATATTCAAACCATTCCCTACCGTTTGCCCCTCCACGAACCGTTAGCATGGGGCAAAGCCAGTGTGCTGAACGACGCCCATCATGTGCTCGTGAGGGTAATCCTCAGCGATGGCGCCGAAGGCTGGGCCGAAGCCCCGCCCCGCCCCACCATCTACGGCGAGACCGTCGACAGCATCTGCGCGATCGTGGCCCAGGAATTGGCTCCCCGATTGCTGGGGGAAACGCTGACCGCAACCAGCCTGCCAACACTCAACGCACGTATGGCCCAAATTGCCAACAACCAGACGGCCCGGGGCGCTGTAGATATCGCGCTCCACGACGCACTGGCAGCCAGCCGGGGCGTAAGCCTGGCCGAGCAGGTGGGCGCTGTGCAGGGTCGGCTGCGGGTGAGTTATATTCTGGGCATTGGCGAAGAAGAGGCCGTGCTAGAGGAGGCCGCGCGGGTGGTGGGCCAAGGGGTGCGGGTACTCAAAGTAAAAGTAGGCCGGGAATGGGAAGCAGATGTGGCCCGGCTGCTACGGTTGCGAGAGAAGCTAGGGCCATCAGTCGATCTCTACGCCGATGCCAATGAATGCTTCACACCAGAAAATGGACTCTCCCGGCTACAATCCCTGGCAGAATTGGGTCTGCTCTATTGCGAAGAACCCCTCCCCGTGGAACTGCTGCGCGAACGGGCCGCCCTGCGATCAGCCAACGCCCTGCCCATCATCGCCGACGACAGCACCTTTTCCCAGCGGGATCTGCGCCGGGAGCTGGCCCTGGACACATTCCATATCCTCAACATCAAAACCGCGCGCACGGGCTACACCGAATCGGCGGCCATGTTGGCCCAGGCCCAGGCGGCGGGAAAAGGGGTGATGATTGGCTCCCAGGCCAGCACTGGGTTGGGCACTGTGCGTGCAGCCCTCTTTGCCGCCAAAGACGGCATCGAACATCCGTCCGAGCTAAGTTTCTTTTTGAAGTTGCAGGCCGACCTGTTAGATCGCCCCCTGGTTCTTCACGAAGGCTATCTCAACCTATCCGACATCGCAGACGCGCGCATCGACCCGGATCGACTGCGGGAGATGGCGACATGACATCCTTCGATGACGAATCACGGATGACAGACGACGGGCGACCGCGGGAGATCTAACGACGGTCGATCGTTGTTTTCTTTTTTCGGTCGTATTTTGATGTTTTTCTTGGTATCCAGGAGTACCCATGACCACCTTCCCAATCTCCGGCCCCCTTTCGTTGGGTGATCTGCTCGACAGGGCCTTTCGCCTCTACAAGGTGCGTTTTGGCATTTTTGTGGGAACAGCCGCTCTCTTCCTGGTGCCCATGAGCATTATTTCCGGGCTACTCACGGGCACATTTATCACCGACTATATGGATGCGCTCAGCGCTATGGGGACAAGTGCAACCGGCCCTTCGGAAGAAGCAGTCATGCGTGCCTTTGGCGGGGTGCTTGGCTTTGGCGCGGGTATGTTTCTGCTTGGCATCGTGTCGCTGATCCTCAACGGCATTGTCACCTTGGCCCTGACTAACCAGAGCATCGCCGGGCTACACGGAGACTCAATGACGATAGGTGACGGTGTGCGCCGAGGTCTGAGCCGCTTTTGGCCCTTTGTGCGCATGAGCATCCTGCAAAGTTTGGCCTATATGGCCGCAACCATCGGTGTAATGATCCCTCTGGGCATTCTGTTCTTTATCGTCGTGTTGGTGGGCGGGCTTGCGGGTACCGGCCTCAGCGACTTTGACAGTACCACCGGTGTTGTCGCTATGGTGGGAATGGGACTGCTGCTGGTGTGTGGATATTTCGTAGCGCTGGTGGTCGTCATGCTGCCAACCATCTACCTATCGGCCCGCTGGGTGGCGGCGGTTCCGGCACTAGTCAGCGAAGAAAATGGCGCGCGGGATGCCCTGCGCCGTAGCTGGGCGTTGACCGATGGTGGCGTGCGCCGGGCGGTGGGCTACGTTGTGTTGCTCTGGCTGGTCAGTACATTGGTGATCTACGGGCCGGTGAGTGTCTTTCAGCAGATTGTGGTTCTGGCGCTTGCGCCCACTGCCGCGGGTTGGGCCACCAGCGTGGCAACCGCGGCCAGTTCGCTTGTTTCCGTGCTGTGGGTACCCTTCAACACAAGTGCGCTGGTGCTGCTCTACTACGATCTGCGGGTGCGCAAAGAGAGCTATGATCTGGATGTGCGCATCGAGCAGATGGCCGACGAACTAAGTAAGATGCCAAAGACAACAGAAATAACAGGGACACCAGAAATAACAGGGACACCAGAAACAGAGTGAGCAGACGAACGCTCTTCCCTGCTCTTCTTACCCTGCTGCTGGTGGCTGGCATTGGGGTGGCTGGCAGCCAGGCCCAGCAACGACCAATCTCTCTGGCCGACTATCGTGCAGAGTTGGCCGCCGCCCTGGATGGGTTGCAGCGGGACGATTCGCCCCCCTTGCCCTCCGCCCCGGTGTTGCTGCCCTCTGGCGATACCATGACGCCTGCCCCCCTTTTCTCCCCGGAGACCGACAAATCCGCGGCCCAAGCCCGCCTCGCCACCAGCATCGAACAGATCGATCTCAGTGCAAACGACAATACAGCCGTGCGCCTTGCCGCATTGGAACGGGTGATCGACCGGCTGGATATTTCCCAGGCGAGCCTGTGGGATCGCTTTCTGCGCTGGTTGTGGGATTGGCTGGACAGGCTTCTGCCCCAGACCAGTCCCATCGCCGGAGGTGCATTGGGTGGTGCGGCCATCACCCTGGTGGGCTGGGTGGCTATTGCCGGTGCTACGTTGCTGCTGGTTCTGCTCCTGGGCTATTGGCTGCGCCGTCTCCTTGCAGGGGTATTGACCGGGCAAAACAGCGATAATCCCTTGGGCGGGCCAGATGGTCTGCCCGCCAGCGCCAGCCAGGCCCGACAGCAGGCAAGCCAATTGGCCGACGATGGCAACTATCGAGAGGCTGTGCGTCGGCTCTATCTGGCCGCGCTCTTGCGTCTGCGCGAGCTGGGGCTGATTCGCTTTGACACCAGTCTGACCAATCGGGAGGTGCTGGCGCGCATGAACCCCAGCGCGCCAGCCCGCGCGCATCTGGAGCCGGTGGTGGAGACCTTCGATCGTGTCTGGTATGGCGAGCAGGAGCCGGACAAGACGGCCTTTGACACATACAGCCGAGAGATCGACGCGCTGCTGTCTCAAACCGAGCTGGCTGGCAACAGGGAGGTGCGCCGTGGCTAGGATCAGCCGGGCCTTTGGCCTCTTCCTGCTCTTTGGTGTTTTGTTGATCACCGCGTTGGCGACGCAACGCCCTGCACCGGGCCTGGCCTACGACCCCGCGAGCGACAGGCCGAACGGGCTGCTTTTGCTGCGGGAATGGCTGGCCGAAATGGAGTATGCGGTGGGAACGACGGGCGAACGTGCTTTTACCCTGGGCGCGACAGATATGCTCTTTGTCTACCCTGGCAGCGAGCCTTTTTCTGGTTCCGAAAGCGAGTTGACAGCCGATTGGGTGGAACAGGGCGGAACCCTGGTATTGGTGGATATAGACGACAACAAGCTCCGTCAAAGTTTCCGCTTTACCACCTTATCCGAGCTGGGCCAGGGCAGGCTGACACAAACGCAACCCCTGCTACCCGACGCCGCGGCAGTGATCACCGGCACAAGCCTTGCCCGTCGCATCCGCTTGCCCGACGATTCACCGGGGGTGAGCGTACTGGCCGACGAAAGCGATTCCCCCCGATCCGCTGCGGTGGTGCTGCGATTGGGCGCTGGCTGGGTCTGGTTGCTGTCGTCGGATTTTGCGCTGACCAACCAACAGCTAATCGATGATCGAACCAGCGCCCAGATCGTGCCTGCGCTGTTGCGGGGGGTTCCAAATGGGGGGCAAATCCGCTTTGATACCTATCACCTTTTTGGGCCAACAAGTGGACGGGCAGAAGGTGGCGTAGGTTCGCTACAGGAGTGGGCCTACACCACACCCACTGGCTGGGCCACGCTCTTTCTCTTTGTATTGACAGGTGCCTATCTTCTGCTGCAAGGGCGACGTTTGGGGCCGGCTGTGCCCACCATCACCCAGGGGCGGCGACGGGAAGCGGCGGAGTTTGTGACGGCTATGGCAGGGTTGCAACGTCGGGTTGGAACAGGGGATAGCGTCGCCCGGCAGCAGCGTGCGCGGCTGAAACAACGGCTGGGTAACCCTTGGCAGATTTCGGCGGACCTTGCCGATGACGAATTTGTGGCCCGTTTGGTGGCCGCAAACCCGACGGTGGATGAGAACCGAGTGCGGGGCATACTCTCGGCACTGGCTAATGGCCCCGACGAGCCACGCCTTGTTCGGTTGGCACAAGAGGTAGATTCGCTGACAGGCAGGCGGTCGCAACCATCTAACTTGACATAATTTTGAGATATTTTGACATGTGCAACCCTTGCCCCTATGATAGATTCACATATTTGGCAGAAGGAAAAAGGGAGCGTGTTCTATGGCAACAAGAAGGAAACCGGCAGTGAAAATAGGTGTAACAGGATTGGGCGAACGCGAGGAAGTGGCACCGGGGGTTTTTATCAACATCGCCTACCGGGGCTGTACGCCGGGATTTATCAGCACCGAGGAGGGTGTGATTCTGGTTGATGCGCCGCTGATCCCGGAACAGGCACAAGATTGGCGCTCTCAGATCGAAGAGGAGTGCCCGGATAAGCCTATCCTCTTTGTGTTCAATACGGATCACCACCGGGGCCATGCTTTGGGCAATCAATACTTTATGCCCACCACAGTGATTGCCCACGAACGGGCGCACAAAGAGATGTCGGGATATACGGAAAACTTCAAGGAGCGGGTTTTCAACAGCTTCAAACGCGAGCCAGATATCCAGCAGCAGATGACCAATATTGAGATTATCCCTCCCCATCTCACCTTTACGGATCGTACCCGGTTGCTCTATGGTGGGCGCGAGGTCGACTTGATCTATGTGGGTGGGCATACCCCAGCCACCAGCATTGCCTGGCTGCCAGAGGAAAAAGTCTGTTTTGTAGGCGATGTTTTATGGGTTGATCAACACCCGTATATGGCCCAGGCCAATTCCAAGGAGTGGATCGAGGGATTGGGGCTGATCCGAGAGTTGGGGGCGGAGTTGCTGATTCCGGGTCATGGCCCGACCTGCACCCCGGAAGCAACCAAGCGGGTGGAAGAGTATATCATCTTCATGCGGGGACGGGTGCGGGACTACTATTTGGCGGGCAAGAACAAGAACGAAGCCAAGAGTGGTTTGGTGGGTGAAATGCTTGCATGGTTTCCTGTGCCCCAGGACCGCAAAGCCAAAATCGAGAGTCAGATCAAGTCGGGCATCAATCGCGTTTTCCGGGAAATTCAACGGGAAGAGGAGATCAGCGGCGGTGGTGGTGTAGACGACGATAGCGACGAGAACGACAGCGATGATTGAAGTGTGCGCGCCGCGCCAATCACATTACCGTTTCCATTAGGAGTTCCCCATTTATGGCCCATTCTGTACAGGATCACCGAAATAGCCTGGCGAATCAACTGCGCAACTCTCTGGATGAGGCAGAGAAGGCGGTTTTGCGTCTAAAGGCCGAGGAAGTGGAGCCATTTTTGCTTGGGCTGGATGAGTTGGACTGCCAGTTTCAAACCTTGGAGAGTGATGGTTTGGATTTGCGGGGTGAACGCACCCGCCAGGGGAGTCTGGTGAGCCGGATGAATCGTCATCCCAAGTTGATCACGGCACCGGCTTCTCCGATGGGTGGGTTGGCGGCGCTGCGCCAGAAGCACCCTACGGCCACAGATGAATGGTGGTTTCTGGACGTGGTGGAAGCCGAGAGGCGGGGCAAGCTGATCCGGCGCATCGTCACAAACTTGGGTGTGCTTGCGGGAGTGATCCTGCTGATCTATGTGGGTTTGACATACATCTTCCCGCCTGACCCCAACGCGGTGCTTTCGTCGAATGCCAGCGGACGCTTGCCCGAATTGGCGGCGGCGGGTGAGTGGGAAGAGGCGGACAAACTGATTGCCGAAACCCTGGCACAAATGACGGCAGATGATCCAGAGTTATTGATCTGGCAGTCGGTGGTGGCTGGTCATTTTGGCCGGCAAGAGGAAGCCGACACTGCCTTTGCCAAAGCCCAGGCTTCTGTGCCAGCAGAGAAACTCTCTGGGTTTTGGTCCACGGTGGGCAATGTGCGCATGGCGGCAGGGGACGTGGCAGGAGCCTTTGCCGCTGCTCAAGAGGCATTGGCTATCGACCCGAATGAAGCCCAGGCCTACTTTGTCTTAGCCAGCCTGGCCGAAGCTGACGGCAATGTTCCAGAAGCCATTGGGTATTTCGAAAAGGCATTCGAACTGGCGACCGACAGCAACCCCCAATTGGCGGTGATTGCCCGGGTGCGCATGGGCATGTTGATGCAAAGTGGGCCGCCGATGGTGCCAATGACAACAACGAACACAAGCGGACCCTGACAACCCACAACTCGCTTTGACTTCCCCCCCACGTCTGGGTACAATATCTCCGTATGCCCCCTTAGCTCAGCGGAACAGAGCAACGGTCTTCTAAACCGTTGGTCGCAGGTTCGATTCCTGCAGGGGGCGC
>JAHEML010000084.1:0-6544 GCA_024643705.1 Caldilineaceae bacterium
TACATCGAAGGCGTTGCACGCCGCAAAATCTCCCCAGACAGTCTCAGCCCCAGCAGCCAGCATATGCTGGGTTGCCACCTCCCGTTCAAGCGCTCTGGCCCCCTTGCTCCACGAAAATTTCATAATCAGCCCAACGGTCTGGGCAAAATTGCCGGTCAACCCGTCCAGAATGGGCTGGCTGACTGGCATGGCTGGCCCGCCCCCCAGCAGAACCAATCCGGCTAACCTGGGCGGCTGCAAAAGTGCGAGGGCCAAGCCAATGGCCGCGCCCATGGAATGACCAACCAGAATAGCCTGGGAGATGTTGGCTGCCTGAATAAATGCGGCCACGTCCGCCGTGTAGCCGTCTACACTGGTCGGTGCAGGGCCGGGCGAGCGTCCGTGACCGGGCAAGTCTAGGAAATAGCGAGGGTAATCGGTGATCCAGCGGGGATTTTTCGGATGGATTGGAGTGGCTGGCTGCTGCCATTGGTAGGGCCAATCTGCGCCGGAGCAGCCAGCACCGTGGATAAAAACGAGTGCGGGTTGATTGCCCGGCGCAGGTGGCCCTGCGTAGTAAAGTTGACGTTCACCGATGGATAAAAGGGGCATGGGGCAGGTGGCCGATCCCTATGCCGCCAGACGTCTCTCTGGCATATTCTCTAAGCGGGTGAGCCAATAGTGTACGTCGAAATTCTCATCACCGGTGAGAAAGCGCCACATTTTGACCCGATTGACAATCTCCAGGCGTCCGCCCGCATCCTCGAACCACGGCTCGCCCCGACCCAGAATCGTCTGCACATCGGCTTCTGCGTTCTGGTCACGGGTGAAGATTCGCTTCTGTCCACCGGTCATCTTGTCCAGATCGTCCGTGTTCCAGAGCCGGTATTGGCGCACCACCGGGTTGAGGCGAATCTTGTACATGTAGCGCTTGCGGTCGGTCTTGTTCTGGCGACCACAGTGCCAAATGCCGTGGTGCAAAGCCAGAAGCGAACCGGCTTTGCAGACCATGGGGACCTGCCCGGCAAAGTTTTGATAACGGGCGATGTCCATTTCGTTGATGCGCCGGTATTGGCTGCCAGGCACAACCAGTGTGCCGCCCATTTCCAAGGGCACATCGTGGGGAAAGTACATCAACTGGACGTCGAAGTGCATCCGGGTGTCGATGATCGAATCCCCGTGCATGCCCTGGGCGCTGCCCTGGTTGGGTTGGCGCACATGGATCGCGTGGTGATCAAAGAGGGGGTCTGGCCCCACCAGGCTGTGGATGATGCCCTGGACTTCGGGCATGCGCAGCATGGACCCAATTGGATCTGGCTCTGGATAGCAGAGCGAAAGAGGCGTGCCCGCCGGTGCGCCTTCGATGCCGCCTGCGTCGAAGGCAGCCATCACGGCCTGGTTGATGCTGTCGGGAATCAATTCGTCGAAGCGCAGCATACCGCGTGCAACGAATTCAGCCATTTGGGCGGTTGTGAGCAGGTATTTCTTGTCAACCATTGAATGCCTCCAGTTTTTCAAAGATAAATTCGTACATCTGGAACGATGTAGTGTACTCCATACCTGGGTAGGGCGGGATAAGTTGGGGGAATTGGATCACCCGCCAGCCGTCCAGCAGAGCATCCAGCCCGGTAGCGTAGGGAGGGCTGTCGCTGTCCCCGGTTGTGTGGCTCTCCTGGCCGGTGCCGTCGTACAGGGTCCAGCCCTTCACGTTGCTATCCAGGGCGGAGTTGCCCAAATAGAGGATGAGAATCTTCTGGCGCTGTTGGGACATTGATGTTCCTTTTGTGGAAAAGAAGATATTGGCAAAGATATGGCTGGGTGAGAATTAAGAGACACTCACCCCTTCAACCCGGTCAGTGCAATCCCCTTGATAATCTGCCGCTGAAAGAGCAAAAAGACCACCAGCAATGGAATCGACGCCAGGCTGGCCGCGGTCATGATCTTTTCCCATTCCGTGGTGGATTCGCCCCGGAAGAAGCTGAGACCAACCGGCAAGGTGTAGAAATCACGCCCATTGGCGACGATCAGCGGCCAGAGATAAGCGTTCCAATTACCGATGAAATTAAAGATCGCCAGGGCTGCAATAGCCGGTTTGACCAGGGGCATGGCGATGCGCCACCAAATGCCAAACTCGCCCACCCCATCGATGCGGGCCGCATCCAGCAGCTCGCTGGGTACACCATCGAAGAACTGGCGCATCAAAAAGATACCCGTGGCTGTGATGACACCGGGAAAGGCAATACCCCAATATTGGGCCATCCCCACGTGCCAGCCAAAGTCCACGCTCATGGTGTACCAGGGAATGATCAGCATTTCGGTGGGAACCATCAATGTACCCAGAATGCCGATAAAGATGAGGTTTTTGCCGGGAAACTCGAATTTATTGAGCGTGTAGCCCACCAGGGAATCAAAGAAAATGACGCTGGCAGTGCTGATGGTGGCAACAAGAACACTGTTCAGATACCAGCGACCAAAGCTGCTTGTCGTCAGCACCCGCACATAGTTTTCCAGGGTTGGGTTCACGGGCAAAAAGGCAAACCGGGTTAACTCGGGCGCGGGTTTGAAACTGGTGAGCAGCATCCAGACAAAGGGTGTCACCATCACCACAACGCCCAGCGAGAGCAGCAAATAGGCCAATGCCTCGGCCCAGGAAAAACGTCCACGAGGACGCACTGGGCTGCTGACAACCCGCTCGGCCAGTTGTATTGTGCGTTCGGCGCTGGTTTCAATCGAAGCGGTCATAGGGATAGAGTCCGTTGGTGCTGGGTGGGAGCCACAAAATAGGTCGATTAGTAGTCGAAGCGACGGGTCAGAAATTTCAGTTGAACGACGGTGATCGCCAGGATCACGAAAAAGAGAATCACCGTCAAGGCTCCCGCATAGCCCATATGATAGCTGGAAAAGCCCTCCCGGTAGACTTCCAGCACCACGGTTGTCGTACTTTTCAGCGGGCCGCCAGTTCCCTGGGGACTCATGTTTTGCACCAGGGCAAAGAGGCGCAGGTAGGAGATGGTAGACAGCACGGTCAAATAGACAATGACTGGGTTGAGCAGGGGTAAGGTGATACCCCAAAAAATCTGCCAGCCGTTGGCCCCATCAATGCGCGCTGCTTCGTAGTAGGTTTCGGGGATCTGTTGGATACCGGCTAAAAAGATGATGATGGCAAAGCCCACATTTTGCCAGACAGCGACAGCTGTCACCGATTGGAGCGCCTGCTTGGGGCTGGATGTAAAAGGCTGATCGGGCAGGTTGAGGGCCGACAAAACCTGATTGATCAGCCCGGTTTGTGGCTGGTAGAGCCAGTTCCACACAAAGGCGATTGCCACCGCCGAAGTGACGTAGGGTGCAAAGTAGGCTACCCGAAAAAAGGCCGAAAAACGTCGAATCTGGGCAAGGAGCAGGGCAACCCCCAACCCCAGGATCAGTTGCAGCGGCACACCATAGGCCACATAAAGAATCGTGTTGGTAAAGGCTGCCCGCACCGCGCTCCGCGGTTTGAAGGCATCTTTCCAAATTTCGGCGAAATTATCCATCCCAACCCAGGGGCCAGACGACTCGAACACATTCCAGTCGCGAAAGCTGATATTGAAAGCGAGCAGGGTTGGATACCACCGGATCACGATAAAAAAGAGGAGTGAGACGCTGAGAAATAGGTAGGCCGAGATAATTTGGCGTTGGCGGAGAGTGAATTTCATGAAGGTATCCCATCAAGAATTGGGAACATATGCAGCGGAATAATGGCTGGTGGGCTGATGCACGATTGCGCATCAACCCACCAACCACTCTCAATTCAACCTCAATTCTCGACTACTCCGAGAAGAACTCGTCGAGAATCTCTTGGTCGGTCTCAGCGGCGATGTCCAAGGCCACAGCCGGGTCTTCGTCGGCAAGAACAACCATATCATAAGCGTCGATCATGGCCTGACGTTGGGCGCTCTCGTCGGCAAAGAAGGTAGCATGGGCGTAGGCCAGCCCTCTGGCAAAGGCCCCCAACTTGGGATCAGCCGCTAGTTCTGGGTTGTTGCCAGCTTCGAGCTGGGCAGGCAGTTCACCCACAATGTCCACCCAGATGGCTCCGGCTTGGGCGCTGGTGATGAACTGGAGGAATTTGACCGAGGCATCGAATCGAGCCTGGTCCGCGGCGGCTTTCTTGGTAATGCCGTGGGTCCAGTAGGAGCCAAAGGTGCTTTGAATACCATTATGGGTGGGCAGTTCGGCCACACCAAAGTTCATGTCGGGCGCGTTGGCTGCCAGCGTGCCCAAGCGGAACGAGCCATCCACATGGAAGCAGACCTGACCAGAGACGAACGCATTGGTGCTATCGGTGAAGAGGGTATTGTCGCCGGTCTCCAATTCGGTCTTGAAGGCCAACAGGTAGTTCCACGCCTGCAAACCGGCATCGTCGTTGTACATCACCGTGCGGCCATCGTCGCTGTAGGGCACGCCACCAAACTGGCGCACCAACACTTCGCGGAACCAGTGGTGATCCTGGGCACCCAGATCGGTGACAAAGCCTTCGATTTCAAGGTCCCCGTTGGCGTCACGCACGGTACATTTCACGGCCTGTTCGGCCAGTTCGTCCAGGGTAGTGGGCGGGCTTTCAGGGTCCAGGCCAGCGGCTTCCATCAGGTCCTTATTGTAGAAAAGGGCGAGAGTACGCACGGCAGTGGGCAGTGTGTACAGGGTACCATCGACAAAGCTGGCGCTCACCATTGGGCTGAATTCGGCTTCGATGGTGGCAGGGGGAAAGGCGTCTTCGGGCAGGGGAACCAGATAACCCGCATCGATCCAGGCCGACTGCCAGCCATAGAAAAGGGTGGCTACATCGGGGCCGACACCCGCAGGCACGCTGGCCGCAATTTTGTCACGGAATTCGGCGTAGGGAATGTCCGCATTGTGGATCACTTTGATGTTGGGGTTTTCGGCCTCGAACATCTCAATCAGTTGGTCCATGGCAGTCACACGGGCCTCGAAGTTGTACTGCCAGTATTCGATTGTAACCACATCATCGCTGGCAGCTTCGACGGGGGCGGCAGCCTCTTCGGCCGCGGGGGCTTCGGTGGCTTCAGCTGCCGGGGCTGCCGCTTCGCCACTGCTGGCTGGGGCAGGGGCCGCGGGCGCAGGGCAGGCCGCTAACAGCATTGCCAGCACCATCAGCGCGCTGAGCAAAGTCAAGAATCGCTTGTGTTGCATTGGTTATCTCCTTGGTAAAAAACGGTTGTGATAAAACGGCAGTTGTTAGTACTTCGATTGAAAAACAGGCTGATCATGCGCTCAAATCAATCTTCAAAAGTCGAGCCGCATTGCCAGCCAGAATCATCTGAATATGCTCGTCGGGCATGCCTAAATCCAGGCAATCACGCACCTGATCCTGGAGATAGCGTAACGCAAAACCCCTGGGAAACCAACTGGAGTCGGTGCCAAAGATGATGCGGCTGGGACCGACGGTTTCGTAAAATTTCCGGTAGAGATATTTCACCGTTACATCACCTGGAACCCAACGGATCCATTGCAGGCTGCCGCTGGTGTCCACGCTTACATTGGGGCAGGCCCAACAGAGTTGCAGGGTTTCCCGCTCCCAGGCGCAACCAAAGTGGGGGATGACGAAGGTGACATCGGGGAAGGCTTTGGCGATGTTGTGCAGTTTGAAGGGGTTGATGTTCTCGTGCCAGGCAATCCCCCCTGCGCCGCCTTGAATGCCAAAGTGAATTAACACAGGAATGTCCAACTCGGCGCACTTTTCCCACACCGGCCAGATCGATTCGTCTTCAATCGGCTCTTCGATCATGGGGGCCAACAGTTTGTAGCCACGCAAGCCCAGCACCCGCACGGCATGGTCCAGCTTTTCCACCGCGTCGGGCAAAAAGGGGCTGTGGTGGGCAAAACCGACAAATTGGTCGGGATACCAGCTACAGATTTCGGACAGATGCTCGTTGCCCCCGCCGGTGACAAAGCCAATTGCGCGAATGCCGTTGGCTTTCAAATCTTCCGACCAACGCCGGGCCTGCTCTTCGTCGCCTGGGTGAGCCTCTTTGGGGTCTGGTTTGGGAAAGTCCCACATGCGCCGCCACTGCTCGCCGTAGGGCTGGCTCATTTCCCGCACCAATGCGGCGCGTTTTTCACCTACTTTGGCGATGTAGCTTTGCACTGTTGTGCCCATTTCAGTAAACCACGGCTGGTTGGTGGGGAAATGGGCGTGAAAGTCGATTACTTCAAATCCTTGATACATCGATGTTCACCTATGAAGTGGATGATTGGCGGACGAACCGACGGCAGAATTGAGTTCAGAATTGAGTTCAATCGGGTTGGAATCAGGCGTGGAACGCGGGCAATAGTTTATCACACATAGGGATATTCCACGATGTAGCCATTGAACGAAAAAAAGGCTAGCAAGATGGGCATCTTGCTAGCCTTGCCAACCCAATTCTGGGCAAACGGTTCTCGACTCAAGTCCAAAAGGGTCTAATTTTGACACAAAAACATAGAGAGATCATCCATACACATCTGACATCTCCGTGTCAGCCGCGTTCTATTTCAGGATAAATTCTATGCCCGATTGGACACA
>JAHEML010000084.1:6554-9285 GCA_024643705.1 Caldilineaceae bacterium
ATGAACCTCAGAGTTCACAGATTGCACAGATTTTGTCTTTATCCGCTGCCATCCGCCCAATCAGCCTCATCCGCGTTCTATTTCAGGCTACATCTATCCGGCCAAGGCAAGGGGTAAATTACGTAACCGCTGACCGGTCAGCGCGAAAATCCCGTTGGCGATGGCCGCGGCCGCAGGGCCAATCGCCGGTTCGCCCACGCCTCTGGGCCGTTCGTCGCTGGCCTCCATCAAAACCACCTCCACATCCGGAGCATCTCTCATCGTCAGCAGAGGATAGCCGTCGAAATTGCCGGGAACCACGGTGCCGTCGCGCACGGCAACGCTTTCGATCAGGGCCGAGCCAACGCCCCACATCACATTGCCCTGCACCTGGGCCGCGGCTCCATCCGGATTGATTACCAGCCCACAGTCCATGGCCGCGGTGATTTTGTGCACACGGATGCGCCCATTTTCCACCGAGACCTCGGCAACCTGGGCCACTTTTGTGTCCACATCTGTGCAGCAGGCGATCCCCAGTGCTCGACCAGCAGCCATCGGTGCGCCCCATCCGGCGGCCTGGGCCGCGGCTTGCAACGTAGCTGCCATGCGTCGGTCTCCCTCGCTTTCGTCCAAGTGGGCCAAACGAAAGTCCAGTGGGTCCTGGCCTGCGGCATAAGCCAACTCGTCCATAAAAGACTCCACAGCAAACGAATTGGGCAGCAGTCCCAACCCCCGCCACGAAGCCGTGCGCACGGGCAATTTAGCACGCCAGGCCAGAGTTTCCCGGTTGGGAATACCGCTGTAGTGGATGGTTGCCCCACGCCACGCGGCAAAGTCGGCGCCCAATACCGATGCAGCCACGGCGGGGAAGAAGGTGAAGAGGACATCTCCACTGGCCTGTCGATGCTCGATGGCCGAAATCTTACCCGTGCTGTCCAACACAGCCGAAAGCCGATTGCGCACCGGTGGCCGGAAGAAGCCGTGTCGCAGGTCTTCTGTACGATCCCAGCCCACATGCACGGGTGCGCCGACAGCTTGGGAGAGTATGGCCGCTTCGCGTCCTGCTTCGCTGAAGCTCTTACGCCCAAAGCCGCCACCCAAAAAGGTGGGGATCACCTCTACTGTCTCGCTTTCCACACCTAGGGCTTCGGCGATGTCGGATTGGGTGCTGCTCTGGGATTGGACAGAGGCCCACACCGTTGTCTTGTCCGCCGTCACATGGGCCAAGGCTGCGGGCGGCTCCATGGATGTATGAGCCGCCATGGGCGTGAAGTATTCTGCGGTCACGGTTGCGCCGTCGGCCAACAGCTTGGCAGCGTTGCCCTCTTTCTGCACCCGCACCCCGCCGCTATCACCAATGGCAACCATAGCATCGATCTCGTCCTGCTGCCATGCTTTACCCTCATCCCAGGTCAAGTTCAGCGCGTTTACCCCTTGGCGAGCGGCCAATCGGCTTGTGGCGGCCACACCGACAAAATCCTCCCGGATCACCACCTGCTTTACGCCAGCCACACTCATAGCAGTGCCTTCGGCTGCCGCGGTCAACTTAGCTTCGATACGGGGTGGCCGGGCCACCGCGCCATAGAGCATCCCATCCATGCGCATGTCGTAGCCGTAGAGTGCCTGGCCTGTCACTTTGGCGGGAATATCCAGCCGGGGCGCAGATGTGCCTACCACTTGAAAGTCGGCCACAGCTTTGACAGGGGCAGGGGTTTCCGGGACTTCCCAATCGCTCTTGCGGGCCACCAGGGGCGCAAATTCGATCCCGTTGTTAGGCTGAGAGGCGACCACAAAACCAGTGGGCTGAATGAGTAGTTCTGCAGGTGGGACAGACAAGGCGATAGCCGCTTCGTCCTGCAACATGTGCCGCAAAGTGGCCGCGGCCTGGCGGAGTGAGTCGTAGGTGCCCGATACCGAACTGCTGCCTGCCGTGCCAAAGCTATCGTTAGGGCCGGTGTGGGTACTGGCCTGGACAATTTCCAGATCAGCCACGGCCAGCCCCAGCTCTTCGGCACCGATTTGGGCAAGCGCTGTGTGAATTCCTTGACCCATCTCTGTTTTTGCCAGATATAAACGTAGCCGACTATCGGGCGTCACCTCGAACCAGGCAAAGGGGTCGACATCCGACGTGCCCGGCGAACTGGCACCGTCTAGAAAGCGGGCGGCGGTGAGGCGCAGGCTCGGCAGCCCCAACGGAATACCGATAGCAAGGCCACCACCCAAGACCCCAAGCCCAATCAGGAAACCTCGACGCGTTGGTCGCCAGCGTGGTCGTTTTGGTTGTTTGGTTGTCATACGAGCACCTCGGAAGTTGAAGACATCGGCAGCACTGCCAGTCCATCAGCAGCCTGCCGCACAGCCGCTTTGATACGCACATAGCAGCCGCAGCGACAATAGTTATTGCCCAGGGCAACGTCGATCTCCTCATCGCTTGGAGATGGATTAGTTGCCAAAAAGGCTGTGGCAGTCATAATTTGGCCGCTCATGCACCAGCCGCACTGGGGTACCTGCTGGTCGATAAAGGCTTGCTGAACTGGTTGAAGCAATCCGTCCTTGGCCAGCCCTTCGATTGTGCGAATCTCCTTGCCTTCGACCGCGGCCAGTGGGGTTATGCACGAGCGGGTGGCTACATCATCCACATGCACTGTACAAGAACCACAGATGCCTGCACCGCAGCCAAAGCGGGTCCCCACATAGCCTAGCTCGTCTCGCAACACCCAGAGCAACAGCCTGCCATCGCCGTCCGCAACCG
>JAHEML010000796.1 GCA_024643705.1 Caldilineaceae bacterium
GCCAACGATGCCAAAATGACCATCTCTGGTATCACCGTCAATACCACGCCGGCCCATATTGTGCGGGCTGTGCTGGAAGCAGTGGCCCTGCGTTTTCGCCTGATCAACACCCGGCTTGCCCCCCACATCCCAGAAAAAAGCCCCGTGATGGCAGGTGGCGGCGGTTTACAGGAAAATCCCCTTTGGCGGCAGATTCTGGCCGATGCCTTGGGCCGCCCTGTCCATCTGACCAATATCGACGAAGTGACCAGCCGGGGTGCGGCGATTCTGGCCTTTCAAGCCCTGGGGTTGGGGGGCGACATCCCCCTGCCAGCGGTGGTCGATACAGCCCAACCACAGGCAGAGGCCAGCGCGACCTACACCCAGGCATCCGAGCGCCAGGAATTGCTATACGAATTGGTGCTGTAAAAAAAACAAAACCCCGTTTCTGTCCCCGGGGGAGGAGTCAGGAACAGGGTTAGGGAACCGATACACGAATGCTCAGAGACATTCAACTTCTCTCAAAACCGACCGACTGCTAGTCACCTACCTCGACTGTGGTGGGCTGCACAACGCTCTGATGGTCCCGCTGGCTGTTGCGGTAGATGCGCCAGGCAACCAGAGCCGAGCCAACATAGACCAGCCCGGCCAAAGCGAAGACACCCCGCAAACCAAACCAGACCGCAACCGCGGCCCCCAACATGGGAGCAATCATGCGCCCGCCCGCGTTGACACTGTTATCCAGGCCATAGGCCGCGCCTTTGGCCCCAGATGGAGTGCGTAGATTCATCAGCGCACCGATGGCAGGAACCATTGCCCCCTGCACCAAGCCGGTGAGAGCCTGCAACACCACCAATTGCCAGGCGTCGGTGACAAAGGGTTGAGGAATGTAAAGCAGCACACCCAGCAGAGCACCAAAGAGCAAAACGCGCGGATGGCCCAGCCGATCCCCCAACTTGCCCAACCAGACCGCACTGCCCGAACCAACAATTGCTTTGAACCCCATCAACATCCCGGTCACGGTGGCCACCGCGGCTGTTGGCCCCATCAGTTCCAGCACAAAGAGGGCGGCGATGGGCAAGGTGACCGAGCGAGCTAGACTAAAGAGAAAGGTGCTGGAATAGAGACCAGCCATATCGGGTGCGTGGATCAACGCTCGATAGCTGCTAAGAAAACCAGGGCGATCCTTGCTTTCTTGGGGTGTGAAATCTTCTTTGACCCAGGCAATGACAGCCATTGCGGCCAGCCCCAACATAACCCCGGTTATCCAAAAGCTCTCGCGGAATCCAAACGCATCGCCCAACACACCCCCAACAAGGGGACCGATGGCGATCCCAATCCATGTGCCAGTTTGCATGAGGCCGAGGGCCTCGCCCGACTTTTCCGGGGGCGTAGACGCGGCCACCAGTGCATTGGAGGCAGCGATCACACCCGACACCAACCCCTGAATCGTGCGCAAAACGACCAGTTGCTCGGCGTTTTGGGCAAACCCCATCGCACCCACCAGGATTGCCCCACCCAGACTAGCGCGAATCAGCATAGGTTTGCGCCCATAGCGGTCGGCAATCGTGCCCCAAATGGGTGCGGTGAACATCATCGTAAGAGCCTGGGACGAGAAGACGAGACCGGACCAAAATTCAATCGAGCCGGTTGTGGCTACGCCCAGTTCCTTGACATAGAGAGGTAAAAAGGGAAAAACGAGGCTGAATCCAGCTGTCGAAAGTATCTGCACCGAAACCAGGATGTATAGATTTCTGCGCCATTGGGGAAGTGATGCCATTGGAGTGGATCCTGATAAAGGTGGCTAAACCGATATACTAAACCGTTACAGTAGATGGGTTGAAAAAAGTTTAGCACAAAGATACTTTGCTGGCAAACCAATCAAAAACGTGACAACTTCCCAAGACGTTGCTTTTCGAGTAGACTACACACAATTCGCCGCACCAGCTACCCTGCGAGCAGGCAATCATCCAGGGCACGCCCCCCACGAGAGGACTTACAGCATGGCCTCCTATTCATATCAACTCGATTCCAACCCAGACGTTGCTTCGGTGTTGGAGCCGACCGAATCGGCACAAATGCCATCACCGGCGGACGACGATCCGGGCTACATCTTCATGCCGCCCAGTGCGGTATACGTTCCGCCTGTGGAGATCACCGAAGTAAGCATGGACGACTTGGCCTCCTCGTCTGTGATTTACAACCGGGAGCTGGCCTGGCTTGACTTCAATTGGCGGGTACTCGCAGAAGCAATGGACGAGCGCAACCCTTTGCTGGAACGGCTGCGCTTTCTGGCAATCACGGCCAGCAATCTGGACGAATTTTTTCGCAAACGGGTGGGCGGTCTCAAAAGGCAACAGGCGGCAGGGGTCGCCAATCTCAACCTGCTGGGGTGGACGCCCGACTACCAGATTCGGTTGATTGCCCAGGCCGTGGATGAAATGCTGGCCTGCCAGAGCCAGACTCTGTTGGGTGTGTTACTGCCCGCATTGGAAGCAGAGGGGATGGCGCTGATCGATTATGAAGAATTGAGCGAGGAGCAGCGCTCAC
>JAHEML010000085.1 GCA_024643705.1 Caldilineaceae bacterium
GATGCCTTTGGGAAAGTTGCCCCCCAGCCCCGACGAAAGCACAACCTCGCCGACACCCACCAACGAACCTTGTGGAATAAAGCCCATCACCGGGTCGCCACCGGCAACCCCGTTCACCACACCTGTCAGGCGGCTGCTCTGCAACACAGCATTCACTGTGCTCAGTGGGTCTGTGATGAGTAAAATCTTGGAAGATGTATTTGTCACCTCACTCACACGGCCAACCAACCCTTGATCGTCCATCACAGGCATACCAACTTCGATGCCCTGACGGCTTCCCAGATCGACCATGACAAAGTTGAGGAAATTGTTGCTGTCGCGCCCAACCACCCGCGCAATAATCTGCCCACCCCGTAGCTCGATGCTGGGACGCGTTTCGGCAAAACTAAGCAGCTCGCGCAGTCGTTGGTTTTCGCGCTCGATCTCCTGCAGACGCAGGGTTTCGGCCAACAGACTACGGTTGATGCTTTCCAGCTCGGCTGTACGTTGTTGCAACCCTTGAAAATTGCGCAGAGTGTTGACGGTTTCTGCCACCTGGTCTGTCAAACCGGATAAACTCACCTGACCCGGAGCCATGATGAGGCTGACTGCGCCTTCCAGCACACCCAGACGGCCCGTCTGCTGCAATGCCATCAGCAGCACAGCAATGAGAACCAGTATGAGCAAACGAATGCCCAAATCGATGGGATTTCCAAACCGTCGTGGATTGTCACGCATGGGGAATTGAATGGGTCATTTCCATAGCTGCTCGGTGAGCAGTAGGCACATAAAACTGCAAATATCGAGATCGATTAGCGAATCATAGTCTTGCGCTGCATAGAAGAGAGGGTTTCTTGATAGTATTCGGGCTTTTCCAAAATCATCCCTGTTCCTAGCACAACGGATGTTAAAGGGTTATCTGCTACATAGACATGCATGCGGGTCTCGTCTTGCAACCGCTGGGCCAACCCCTGCAACAAAGCGCCGCCCCCAGCCAATACGATGCCATGTTCCATCAAATCTGCCACCAATTCGGGCGGCGTCTCGTCCAACGTATCTTTCACCGCATCCACAATCACATCCACAGAAGAAGAGAGCGCCTCGCGAATTTCGACCGAACTGACTTCGATGGCTTCGGGCAACCCTGTAATCAAGTTGCGCCCGCGCAAGATCATCGTCCGCTCTTGTTCGAGAGGATAAGCTGAACCCACCTCCATCTTGGCCCGTTCGGCCTGCCTTTCGCCAATCAGCAAGTTATATTTCTGACGAGAATAATTGACGATGTCTTCATTCATCTCATCGCCAGCTACACGAATCGAGCGCGAGACAACAATACCGCCCAGCGAAATGACCGCCACCTCGGTTGTACCACCACCGATGTCCACAATCATCGATCCAATCGATTCGGTCACAGGTAACCCAGCCCCAATGGCAGCGGCCATTGGTTCTTCCACCAGGCCAGCATCCCGCGCCCCAGCACTGATGGCAGCGTCGCGCACGGCCCGCTTTTCCACCTCTGTTACGCCAGATGGGATACCGATGACAACCCGCGGACGGGCTGTACCAAAGGCCCGGTTTCCATGCACTTTTCCGATAAAATGGTGGATCATCTGCTCGGTCACTTCGAAATCAGAAATAACACCATCCTGTAAAGGGCGGATCGCAACAATGTGGGCAGGCGTACGCCCCACCATTTCCTTCGCTTCGCGTCCAATCGCTTTGATGGCGATCCGACGCCGTGAAGATTTATCAATAGCAACAACCGAGGGTTCGTCGATGACGATCCCCCGACCTTTGACATGCACCAACGTATTGGCGGTGCCCAGGTCGATACCAATATCCAATGAAAAAAGGCCCAAGAGCCAATCTAGCGGGTTTGCCACACCCGGTATTCTCCTCTCCGTGGAGCCGATAGACCTACACGGCAACCGCTCTCAAAATCAGATACCTGACTATGCGAATGGCGCTCCACTGAATAGTAAATAGTCATAAAGATAGAGTGAGTTATCACAGTTGGTGGTTTCAGTTGACGATCCAACCTCAAACTACCAACAAAATGCCCAACTTACTAGTCATTTCTCAAGAAGTCGGACCGCTTGACATGGATTATTACGCATAGCCGTCGGGCAGGCTACTTAACCCTAACCCCTTGCTAAAGTACGCTAAAGTATACCACAGTCGAGAAGGACGCAACAAAGCCACAGCGCACGCTTTGTGGTATACTTTCAGGGCTCAACCAGCCTGCAAACCCAAGGTCGCTTCCAAACGATTGCCGTTTCCACTCTGTTCCGCTTCCATCGAACGGCACACAACGCACCACCTGCACCCACCCTATCCACGATGCCTATCCACGATACATCTCCACCAGATCCTACCGACCAGCTACACCAGGCCATCCACTCTGCCATCCACTCTGCCATCCACCATGCCCAGGAACGCCACCAGCTATTTCCTCCGGCAACTATTACAAACCCCCTGCCGGTCATCGTCGGTGTCAGCGGCGGTGCCGATAGCCTATGCCTGCTCCATCTGCTTGTTCAGTTTGCCCAATCGTGGAACCTATCCCTGCATGTTGCCCACCTGGACCACAATGTACGGCCCAACTCGGCCAAAGATGCCGCTTTTGTCCAAGGTGTGGCCCAATCGTGGGGTCTTCCTTTCCACACCCGACGCCTTACCCAGGCAGAAGTGGACGCAACCGCCCACAATTTGGAAGCAGCATTGCGCCAGTTGCGCTACGCATTTTTCGCCGATCTCCCGCACACGCATGGGATCGAAAATCCGGGATACCCACCCACCGTAGCCGTGGCCCACACAGCCGACGACCAGGCTGAAACGATCCTCATGCATATCCTACGCGGCAGCGGGCTAGCGGGTCTGGCGGGCATGCGTCCCGTGTCGATGATGCAGGTGGCTGCCCACAACAGCCCGCTGCGCCTGGTGCGCCCCCTGTTGGACGTTCCCCATGCGCACATCCTACAATACCTCAACGTTCATAATTTACCCTGGCGCGAAGACCCCAGCAACCAGGATACGACCTTTGCGCGCAACCGTATCCGCCAGCATATCATCCCCCAACTGAAAGAGATATACCCCAATCTTGTGGAGTCTCTATCTCGGTTGGGTACAATCCTGGCAGCAGAAAGCGATAGGGCCGACCATCTCGACGAAAGTGCATTGCGCGCCCTCCTGCAAGAAGATATCCAACCAGAAAGTGCCGCCCCCATCCGGGTTGTGTTAGACCGATCCGCGTTTCGCCTCCTCGACCTGGCAACCCAACGGGGCGTGCTGCGTCAAGCCGTCGCCCGCCTGGGCCTCGCCGCCGAAGAAGCAAATTTCGAGCGGATCGAAAAGGTACGCATGGCCCTGGTTGGCAAGAGAGAACATTGGGAAAGTAGCGTGCCCACCCCGTCCACCGGCCCCACGCCCCTGGCCGGTGGCATCTCTTGGAGTAGCGAAGCTACCCGTTTCAGCCTGCATCAAGAATCGGCCCTGGCCTTTCCACCCGGCGCACCCTTCCTGGATAAAGAGTGGCGCGCCAGCATCGGTGTGCAAGATGTCCCTGTGCCGGGAACCCTTCACATTGGCGAATGGGCGCTGACGTGCCGAGCCAGCCATCGAGCCGATCTGCCCCAGGGCTGGGAGACAAATGACGACCCTTGGCAGGCCGTCTGCGACAGAGATGCGGTAGATGAACTGGTCTTGTCCACACTCCAGCCAGGCCAGCGCTTTGCTCCCCTCGGTATGGGTGGTCGCCACAAGCAGATAGGCGATTTTTTCACAGACACCAAAACCCCGCTGGCACAACGGACGGGTTGGCCCCTGTTGCTAAACAGGAAAAACGGGCGCGTCGTGTGGCTGTGCGGACTGCGGCTGGACCACAACGCCCGGGTGACACCGGAGACCGAGCAAGTACTGCTTTTGAAGTGGCGCAAGAGATCGGATGACAACGATGAGTAGAAAACCCCTGGTACTCTGGGCAGCCCGCAAACAGTGGACGTTGCGCTTTTCGGGGCGCACACCCACCGAAGTGACCGGCACTTTTTCCACCGCGGATGGCCCCGTCGCCTTTCGTTACGACCAGGAAAAACGGCGCATTTACCTGCCCAGCGAGACAATTCTGGTTAACGACTTCGGGTGGGAGGTAGACGAAAAGGGCCGAACAGTCTTTCGCTCCGTCGCTCCTCACAAGTCAGCGGCAAAACCGAGTGAAACCAAAATCAACGACACAAGCAACCAAGAGCTAAACAATCAAAAATCAAGCGAGGAAGAAAATGGCTGAAGCCGTCGTGTTGAAACCCGGGCGCGAAAAACCTGTGCGCAACCGTCACCCCTGGATATTCAGCGGCGGTATTCGCTCTTTGCCCAACGGCGCAGCCAATGGCGACATTGTGGATGTGCGCGCCCACGACGGTCAGTGGTTGGCCGCCGGCTACCTGAACAGGGAAAGCCAGATTCAGGTGCGCCTTCTCAGTTGGCAGCCAAACCAAGCCATCGATGACCTATTTTGGCGCGACAAGCTCGCCCAATCCATTGCCCGCCGCGCCACACTGATCGCCGACCCCCTCACCACCGCCTACCGCCTGGTGAACGGCGAAAACGACTTTCTCCCCGGCCTTGTGGTAGACCGCTACGACCGTTGGCTCGTGTTGCAGGCTGGAACCCTGGGCATCGATCGGCGCAAACACAAACTCGCCCAACTGCTGCTGGATTTGACCGGCTGTGCAGGTGTGGTCGAGCGCAGCGATCACAGCCAACGCCAGGAAGAAGGGCTAGACCCGGTGAATGATCATCTGCTGGGCGATCCACCGCCGGATCGGGTAACGATCCGAGAGAATGGCTATTCGTTTCTGGTAGATTTGTCCGGTGGGCAAAAGACGGGCTACTATACCGATCAGCGGGTCAACCGGCAGCGGGTGGCGGCCTATTGCCAGAACAGGGATGTGTTGAACGCCTTTGCCTACACCGATTCTTTCGCCGTCTACTCCCTGGCAGCGGGAGCCAACCGTGTGACCAACCTGGATGCCAGCGTGGACGCTCTGGAACTGGGCGAAGAAAATTTGCGGATCAACGGCTTTGACCCGGAACGCTGGACAGAAAGCATAGCGGGTGATGTTTTTCAGATTCTGCGGGATTGGCAACACCAGCCGGACCAACGCTACGATACGATCATTTTGGACCCGCCCAAATTTGCCCACAACAAGCGCAACCTGGAAAACGCGTTGCGAGGCTACAAAGAGATCAACCTACAGGCTTTGCGCTTGCTACGCCCCGGTGGGCTATTGGCAACCTTTAGCTGTAGCGGGCTGGTAAGCGCCGACCTGTTTCAAAAGGTGATCTTTGGTGCTGCCGTCGACGCCGGTCGCCCCGTGCAGATTCTCGAATGGCTACAACAGGGCACGGATCATCCCGTGGCGCTCACCTTTCCCGAGGGCGCCTATCTCAAAGGGCTGATCTGCCGGGTGGACGGCTCGTAATGGTTGAGAGAACAGTTCGTGAAAGAACATTTGTCGACAATCTGCGTCAACGCCTGACCGAACCCTTGCCCGGCCACCTTGCCCACCGGCGCATGTCCCCAATCCCCCGAACCGGGACAGAGCCAGGCTATGTGCCGCCCATCCCGCCCCGGCGAGGCGGGGTGCTGATTCTCTTTTATCCGGGCGATGCCCCCAGCAACCATCCTGACAGCGACCCAACCCAACGAAACGACACCCTCTGCTTGCCGCTGATTCTGCGCCCAACCTACGATGGAACCCACAGCGGCCAGGTCAGCTTTCCCGGCGGAGGCCAGGAAGAAATCGACGCGGACATCACAGACACCGCCCTACGCGAAGCCTACGAAGAAGTGGGCATCCCCCCGAATGAAGTCGAAGTCCTCGGCCAGCTCTCCAAACTCTACATTGCCCCCAGCAACTTTGAAGTGTACCCAACCGTGGGCTGGATGGCACGACGCCCAACGTTCAAGATCGATCCCTACGAGGTGGCGCGACTGCTGGAAGTGCCTTACGGCGACTTTTTCGAGCCTGCCATCCGCTTCGAAGAAGAGTGGAACCTGCGGGGGCGCAAGGTTACAGTCCCCTTTTTCCGAATCCAGGGACAGACAGTCTGGGGCGCAACCGCCATGATTCTCGGCGAACTGATGGCTGTAGCAGGCAAACCCAGCCAACAATGAGTTTGACCGATGACTGGCCGATGATTGGCCTATGCAGGGTCAACCGAGGTAGGATTGACCCATAGATTGCCTTGTTTGGGGCCGATTCCATCCCGCGTTTTCACCCTCTCGATTTGCCCATGCACTGGGGCAATGGTACGATCTTCCACCTATGAATCAAGAACAGCCGCCCCACACAGAATTTGGGTTCAGCGTTGCCCAACACCAGGCCAAGGCCGATTCGCACCCCATCCGCTTGGTGTGGCGCATCGTGTACACACTGGTTTTGCTCGGCCTGCTGATCCTGTTGAGCATGTGGGTGGGCAGACCCAGTGCCGAAGCAGCGCCAGCCGCACAAGGGGGCAGTACACCCCTGGTACTCGCCTTCTATTACCCCTGGTTCGACGAAAACACCTGGAACTACAACATAGTTCCCGATCTACCCGCCACCCAATACGTCAGCCGGGATCGAGGCGCAATGGGGCGGCAGATCGAGCAAGCCCAGGCCGCGGGCATCGACGCTTTTCTGGTTGCCTGGTATGGGCCAAATGGCGATTCCAACCAGACCGAAGCCAACCTGGCTGCCCTGCTAGAGGAAGCAGCAGCCCGCAACTTCCGCATTGGTATCCTCTTTGAAACTGATTCCCCCTTTATGTCCGGCACCGGCGGCACAGCCACAGCCCTGGCCCACGCGCTCAGCGTCCATGCCAGCCAGCCGGCCTTTCTGCGGGTAGATGGCCGCCCCGTCATCTTCTTTTGGCGGCCTACCATCTGGGGCGTGGAAACCTGGCGCGCAATCCGCGATCAGGTTGACCCCGGACGCAATTCCATCTGGATTGCCGAAGGTGTGGATATGAGTTACCAGACGGTCTTTGACGGCCACCATCTCTATAGCAACACCTGGAATCCACCGGCAGATTTGGGCTACACAAACCAGAAATTTGCCAATTGGACAGCCACCGCCAGCCAGCAACAGGGAACCTACAAACGCTGGGTTGCGACTGTGATGCCCGGCTATGATGACACACGCACAGGGCGGGGCAATGCGTTTGCCACCGGCCGGGAAGGCGGAGCCTATTACGAGCGTTCGTGGCAGGCGGCCATTGCCAGCAACCCGGATTGGATCGTCATCACCAGCTTTAACGAATGGCCCGAAGGCACCTACATCGAACCAAGCGTAGCCTACGGCAACCTCTTTTTGGACATCACCGCCCGATGGAGCGGCGCGTTCAAGAGTGGCGGCGGCAAGGCAGAAGGCGCAGCCATCGCGGCCTCCGCCGCCCCACCTGCCCCTCCAGCATTGGCCCCGCCCACCCCAACCCCGGTGACAGAACCCACAGCGTTTGTCGCTGTCACCTTGCTCAACTTGCGCGCAGGGCCAAGCACCGATCACCCGATTCTGGCGCAAATGGCCCAGGGCGCGGCCTTGCCCATCACGGGCAAAGACCCAGCATGGCCCGACTGGTGGCAGGTTTCATATGGGGATAGTGATGGCGGCTGGGTCTATGCACCTATGGTCGAGGCAGGCGGGCCATTGGAGCAGGTGAACCAGGTGATAGCTCCGGGGCCGGTGCTATCTGCCGCAGAGATCCAACAGGTACAATTGCGGCTGGCTTCGCCGCCCGTCCCATCAATTCGCCTGCCGGAATGGCTGCAATCACCGGCGAGATGACCAGTTGATCATCAGTTGATCATCACCGCTCACTGTAATTCATTCGGAATGGAGGGGAACATCATGATGGAAGAGGCGAACAGATTAAATTCTCGTGGAGCATTGGGCAAGGACATCGAGCGGGTGCTAATTGACGAAAAGACGCTGAGTCGACGGCTGGCCGAGATGGGGGCAGCTATCGCAGATGCCTATGCGGGCAAAGACTTGCTCTTAATCGCGGTCCTCAAGGGTAGTGTTCTCTTTTTGGCCGACCTGATGCGACACATCCCTATCCCCCACGAAATTGACTTTATGGCGACCAGCAGCTACGGCGCGGATGTGCAGAGCAGTGGCGTTGTGCGCATCTTGAAAGACCTGAACAAATCCATCGAAGGTAGGCATGTTCTTCTCGTCGAAGATATTGTCGACAGTGGCAACACCCTGGCTTATCTCACAGGCCTGTTGGCCGCACGCCGACCAGCCAGCCTGGAAATCATCACCCTGCTGGACAAGCCAGACCGTCGGGAAGTTGATATTGCCGTCGCCTGGACTGGATTCTCCATCCCCAATGAATTTGTGGTCGGTTATGGGTTGGACTACGACGAACGGTATCGCAATCTGCCCTATATCGGCATTTTGAAACCATCCGTCTATGCCGATACAAATACCGAAAATTCGATGGAATAGGCAGATGAACCCCTGGCATAAAGGCATCCTGCACATCTTTCTCACCGGTCTACTAGCCGCGCTGCTGCTGGGCCTGGCAGGCCAAATCAAGCCGACACACCTCCAGGCCCAGTCACCCGACTCGACCTATACCATCCAGCCCGGCGACACATTGGGAACCATTGCCACCCGTTTTGGCGTGGACCTGACACGTCTGGCCGCGGTCAATGGTATCGCCGATGTCAACCGGATCGATGTGGGCCAAGTGCTGATCATCCCCAGTGACGACAGCCGCTTACCGGTTGTGGCTGCACGTCCCGGCGATTCTTTGGCAGTGGTGGCGCAGCGCCTGGGATCGAGCGCCGAGGCCCTGGCCGCGGTCAATGAGATGGAACCATCGGCACGGCTCTTCCCTGGTCAGCCTGTGCAAATTCCACCGGGATTGACAGGTGAGAGTGAACTGCGTTTCGGTGCGGTTGTCCATGTGGATGTGCCGCCCCAACTTGTGCAGGGCTACACCGGACGACTCGCCATCCAAAGCAGCCGCCCCCTCAGCCTGACCGCCACCTGGAACGGGCTGCCACTGCCCATCCACCCAGAGGCAGAGGGCGATAGCCTTTGGCAGAGGGCATTTCTACCCACGCCTGCCCTGCTTGGCCCCGGCTTCTTTCCCCTGGAGATTGGCTACCCAACAGCCAGCGGGGTTGTGGTCAGCCAGACATTTCCTTTGCTGGTGGGCGGAGGTACCTACGACAGCCAGACAATCGACTTGCCCGACGGAAAAGGTGGGCTGCTCGACCCTGAGTTTACCCAACCAGAAATCGAAA
>JAHEML010000797.1 GCA_024643705.1 Caldilineaceae bacterium
GGGCCAGGCTGTCCCAGGCGTCGGCGGGGTGCTCGGCCACGTGAACATGAAAACGGTTGGCCTGGGCGCGACAGGCTTCCAGAGTGCTGTCGGATAAGGTCATGCTGGCGTGGAGGCCAAAGGTGGCGGCGATGCGCGGGGCCAGGGGCGAGTTGCAGATTGTGTTTGCAAAGCGCACGTTTTCCCGGATGCCCGCCTGGGTTGCCGCTTCGCCATCCCGATCGGTGACTTCATAGCAGAGCACGGCGCGCAAACCGCAGCGATCTACCACACCGGCAATAGCGTCCAGGCTACCGTCGATGGCCCTCTGGCTGGCATGGTGATCGATGAGGGTTGTGGTGCCGTTGCGGATGGCATCCACCAGGCAGACCTCTGCCGAGCTTGCCACACCGCCCAGATCGAGGGCACGATCCAGGGGCCACCAGAGTTTTTGCAAAATCTCCGGGAAATCTTTGGCGGGCGGACCGGGAATGTACATGCCCCGGGCGAATGCGCCGTAGAAGTGGGTGTGGGCGCAAATTTGGCCGGGCATGAGCACCATACCCTGGGCATCCCAGCGGGGTGTGGTGGGAAAGCGGGCCAGCAGATCGTCGCTGTTGCCCACGGCCAGGATTTCGTCCCCATCGTAGCAGAGCGCTCCATCTGGAATCACGGCATGTGCGTGGTCAAAGGTCAAGACAGTGGCATTGTAAATCAGCATAGGTGGCCTCCAGGTCGGCTCGGTTGAACTTTCGGGAAGTCTTGCTCTATTGTACCCGCCCTGTAGAAAAACAACTGCTTTGCGAAATGGATTGTTTTTACTTTCGGCGTGGGTCTCGTATACTGGACAAGCGTATCTGGCACACATCAGCATGAAGGAATCAACCATGAAAGTTCTTGTCACCGGCGGGGCCGGTTTTATTGGAAGCCATGTGGCCGATGGGCTGTTGGCTGCGGGTCATCAGGTCGTGATCCTGGACAATCTCTACACAGGAAAGCAGAGAAACCTGCCTGCGGGGGCGACATTTTACGAGGCCGATCTGCGGGACCAACCCAGGTTGGCGGAAATTTTTGCGGCGGAGCAACCCGATGCCATCGCCCATCAGGCCGCGCTTGCCAACGTGCGCGACAGCATGACCGATCCGGCCACCTACGCCCAGGTGAATGTGGTGGGAACCCTGCATTTGCTGGAACTGGCGCGCACCCACGGGGTGAAAAAGATTGTCTTTGCCAGCACAGGCGGGGCAACCTATGGCGAAGGCTACAGCGAGGACAATAGCAAGCTGCCTTTTGCCGAAGAGAGCAAAGCCCAGCCCAAAGACAACTATGGGGCTAACAAGCTGAGTTGCGAGTATCACCTGGATTTGTACAAGCAGAACTATGGGCTGGAGTATGTGGCCCTGCGCTATCCGAATGTCTATGGCCCCCGCCAGGATGCCAAAGGCGAGGCAGGCGTGATCGCTATTTTTGCCGGAGCCATGCTGCGCGGTCTGCCCACCAAGATCACCGGCGATGGTACGCAGATTCGGGACTTTTGCTATGTGGGTGATATTGCCAGGGCCAATCGACTTGCCCTGGAAAGCGACGCCAGCGGGATTATCAACGTGGGCACAGGTGTGCCTACGGATATCAATTGGGTCCATTCGGTGTTGTCGGCTGTCACGGGGTACAACCAGGCACCGGCGTACATTCCCCGGCCCGCGGGCGAGGTGCTGGCGACCTATTTGGACAGCAGCAAGGCGAAGACGGTGTTGGGTTGGGAAGCCGAGATTTCGCTGGAGGAAGGGCTGGAATCGACCGTTGCGTGGTTGCGGGGAATGGATGAGTAGTGCATATTCTCATCAATGGGTGGTTTTGGGGCCAGTCGAACACGGGCAGCGGCCAATATCTGCACCGGTTGGTAGAGCATTTGGCTCGATCAGAAACCAGGGCGCGTTTTACTCTCCTGATGCCGAGCGAGAGCGACAGGAGAATGGAGAGTGGAGATAGTACGTCTCAATCTCCACTCTCCATTCTCCATTCTCCCATCCCTGCTCTTCCCCGCCAGCTTGCCAAGCTCTACTGGGAGCAGATTGCTGTCCCGGCTGCGGCCCGGCGACACAACGCCGACGTGCTCTTCGTTCCCTATTGGGCTGCGCCGCTCTGGCAACCTATGCCCACCGTTGTCACTGTCCACGATCTGATCCCGCTGTTGCTGCCTCTCTATCGGGGGGGGCTGCTGAACCGGCTCTATACTTCTTTGGTCGGGCTGAGCGCACGCCGGGCCGCGGGTGTCATCAGCGTCAGCCAGGCCGGGGCGCGGGATGTGACCACCCATCTGCGGATTGCGCCCGAACGGGTTTTCGCTATTCATCATGGATCAAACGTGGAGATCCAGGTTCCACCAACTAAGGAAAGTCTGGTCTCGCTGCGTACAAACTATGGCCTGCCGGAGCGCTATTTTCTCTACTTGGGCGGCTTTGATGCGCGCAAGAATGTGGAGACGAGCCTGGCGGGCTATCGCCGCTATTTGGATAAAGGCGGCGACCCTGGAGTGAAATTTGTGTT
>JAHEML010000798.1 GCA_024643705.1 Caldilineaceae bacterium
GTTGCGGTGGCCGTGGAGCCGGACGCGCTGGTTGGGGTTTGAGTCGGCGTTTGAGTCGGTGTTTGGGTTGGTGTCTGGGAAGCAGTGTGGGTCGCCGTCTCGCTTGGCGTCTCTGTCGGCGTTGCGGTGGAGGTATTTGTGGGTGTGCTTGTGGGCGGCGCGAGGGGTGCATCAAAGCGCAATATCCGCCCGTTTTCAAAGTCGGCCACATACAGGTTTGCGTTGCTGTCGAAGGCCATGCCCAATGGCGCGTTAAGGCTGTTCATGGCCGCGGCGCCGCCCCGGTTTGGTAGATAGCCGCTGAAATCAGCCTGGCCGTAGACGGCTTTTGGCGTTGTTGCCCCGGCCAGGTAGCCCAGCACCCGGTTGTTGGGTGTATCGGAGACAAGAAGAAGGTTGCCCTCGCTGTCCAGGGTCAGATCGATAGGACAGGAGAGATAGGTGGCCGATGTATTGGCTCCGCTGCTGTTGCAGTCCGATTCGTGGCTCTGGCCCAGGGTGCGGTCGGCCGCGGCAAAATTGTTATTGGCGAATGGGTCTACAAAGACCTTCACAACTCCATTCTGGCTGTCGGCAATGTAGACATCTTTGCCGAGGGTCGCCACAGCCCGTGGCCCATACAGCCCAGTGAATTGGGCGATGGGAACAGGGTTGCTGGAAGCAACCGGCACCGTGTACACCAGCACCCGGTTGTTGAACTCGTCGGTCACAAAGAGATGGCTCTGATTATCCAGCGCCAGCCCCCGGGTGAATTGGAATTTGTTCTCCAGTGTGTTCGAGTTGCCCTGGGAGCCGAAGACGAAATCGGGCTGTTGGCCGGTTGTGGTCACACTATTGTAGACCCACACCCGATGGTTGCCGGTGTCGGCTACGTAAAGTCGGTTACTGCTGTCGACTGCCACGGCCTCCGGGTTGCCGACCTGGGTCCCACCAGTCTGGCCCAGTACAATATCCGGTGCAGTGCCCGCCAATAGAGTCGTTGTGTTCGGCCAACTCCACACAGCGCCCTGGCGATAGGGCGCGCCATCATTGCCAAAAATGGCGACAAAGACCCGTCCGTTGGGGGCAATGGCAATGGCCGCCGGACGGTCCAATCCCGTGCGCGCTGCATCCGCTGTTGTGTCCGGCAATCCGCCAGCCGGCGCGCTCTTCGCCACCAAGCGCAGATCGTCGATGTAGAAAGTGGGCTGGCTTCCTCCTATGCCCTCCTGGAAGTTCAAGCGCTGGATGTTTGTGGGGTTGCCCAGGCTGGTCAGGGGTACCGAGATGTGGGTCCACACCCCCGCCGGACCGGTGATCGAAGTGGCTATGGTGGATGGGCCATTATCGTTGGGCTGGGTGTACACATCAATCGCTGTGCCGCCCGCGCCGCTGTAGAGCCAGAAGTCGATGGCGCTGTAGCTGCTGGCGTCCACGGGTGCAGGGGCGCGCAGGGATAGTCCCGCCCATCCTGCGTCAAAACGGGCGCTGATGGCGCGGGTTCCGGCGTGAACCTGGGCGGTAGAGGCCAGGTCAATCGTCGAATTCCACGACCAATTCTGCCAATCTGTTGCCAGGGCATCGTCGTAGATGATCAGGCTCCCTCCATTGGCTGCCGCCGCCGAGTAGGCGATCTTAGACAACGCCTGGTAGAGTCCGCCACAAGCGAGGACGAGCACGCCAATACCCGCCAAGCGTAGAAGGAGTTGGATTGGAGAGTGAGCCATCGATCTTCCTTTTCAAATAGACATGGATGACCAACCAATTCAGAGTGAGTCGCTACGAACCTGCTGTCGTTGCCAGCCCCCCAGTGAGAGTCAACCGGCTATGCTGCCGCTCCACCCACCACAATCCCACCCAGTAGCTCACCACAGCCAGGGCCACGCCACCAAAGAGATCGGGGAGGTAGTGCTGGCGGGTAAAGAGGGTGGAAAGTGCCACAATCGCGGCAAATCCTATCCATGCCCAGCGCCAACGGGGATACCAAAGGCTCCAAAACAGTGCCAGGATCGTCGTCAGATAGACATGGCCGCTGGGGAAGGCATTGAACAATCCATCCCTTGCATAAAGAATTCGCAGCCATTCGGTTGCCCAATCCTGGCCCACCAGAACAGGGCGGATCACATAGGTTGGGTAAAAGGTAAACGTGCAGATAGCCGTCACGGTTGCCAATACCGAAGCCACAATGAAGGAACGGTATAGCTTCTCTTCCATGCGTAGGCACGCCCACCCATAGCACGCCACCCACAGCGGCCAGCAGATTGCATAGGGCACGATCCACTCGGGCCAGAGCGGGATGTATGCATCCCAGCGGCTATCGAAGATCACGCCCTGTTTCAGACCATGATTCAGCGGCATATAGAGGCTCTGAATGGCGAAAACCAGCGCATACAGGCCAAAGCGTCGTACAAGTTTGCGATCCAGCATACGCAACTCCGGTAGAATGTGTTTGGGATTTGTTTTGTGTTGGTTGCCAAACACTCTACGTAATAGACGCAAAAGAGTTCCAAACCTTCTTCTTCTTCTTCTTCTTCTTCTAC
>JAHEML010000799.1 GCA_024643705.1 Caldilineaceae bacterium
GATTTCTATCGGGACATGGCTGCCTGGATGCAGCAGGGGAAAATCCACTGGGAAGAAACGATTGTCGAGGGGATCGCAAACGCACCCGACGCCTTTTTGGGGTTATTCAGTGGTCAGAACCTGGGAAAGATGCTGGTGAAATTGGGTTGATTCTATCAACTCTGCCCTTGACCAATTCATTCCTGGTCAGTTGGATGATCGAATCTGACTAAAATCCGTCTACGATGGTGATGGTGAAGGTTTTGCACACCTTCACCATCTGTTTACAACCATTCCTAGCGACGGGACAATCAGAAATGAAAACCGGATCGATTATCCTATGCGTGCTGCTGTTGCTTCTCGTGGTGTCAAGTTGCAACAGCCCAAAGATTGAGTTAAAACTGGCTCCGGCCGCCCAGCTTCCCGCCAATCTGCAAAGTGCACCTGTAGAAGTACAAGAAGCTTATCGGTTTGCAATTGCCAATAAAGAATTGCTACAGGAAATTCCTTGTTTCTGTGGTTGCAACGGTATCGGCCATGCATCCAACTACGCCTGTTACGTGGCACAAGATGGCGGACCAGGGCAAGCAGTTACGGAATATGACAACCACGCGATGTTCTGAGGTATCTGCATAGACATCACGCGTGACGTGATGACAATGCAGGTGGACGGACGAAGTCTATCGGAGATGCAAGTGTTAATCAACGGTCGCTACGGCCACTTTGGGCCTTCGACTGATCTGAACAAGTAGTCAACTGAACAGGCAAACAATCAACATATTCAACACATGAGACAATCGTGGGCTCAGCGCGACGAAAGGGATAATCATACAATGACGACACGCAAGATGCAGCCCCCCATGGGGTTATATTTTGAAGAATTCGAGATGGGCGACAGCAGCGAAAGCGTGGGGCGCACCATCACCGAGACAGACATCGTCAATTTTGCCGCGCTCTCCGGCGACTGGAACCGCATCCACACCGACGCCGAATACAGCCAGGCCCAAATGTTCGGCCAGCGGGTGGCCCACGGCCTGCTGGTGCTCAGCATCGCCAGCGGCCTAGCCGTGCGCATGGGATTTATGGAAGAGACCGTGCAAGCCTTTATGAAACTGGACTGGCAATTCCGTCGACCGATTCTGATCGGCGACACGGTGCATCTGCGCGCTACCGTGTCCGAAAAAAAGGCCATGCCCCGGGTCGGTGGCGGTGTCGTCACTTTCAAAATGGAAGTACTGAACCAGAAGGCCGAAGTCTGCCAACGGGGAAACTGGGACATTCTGTGCAAGAGCTTGCCGGAATAGAGAGACTAATCTGGTTGCAACCTTAATCCGAAAGGGTGACAGTGGCATATCTTTGGGGGTTGATTCTTCTCGTAATCGGGGTTGGTTGTTGGCTGCTGTGGGCTGGCCGGGCCAAATGGCGCACAACCGGTCTGCCCAGTGGCGAGGTTGTGTACAGCGACACAGACCAATGGGAAGAACAGGAGAAGCCCCTGGTCAGCCGCCGCTATGGGCTGGTGGGCAGGCCCGACTATCTGGTGCGCATTTTGGAGAAGGGCGAGACGATCCCCGTGCCTGTAGAAGTCAAAAGCCGTCGTCGCCCTGCAGAACCCTACGCCAGCCACATTCTCCAATTGGCAACCTATTGTCTCCTGGTCGAGGATGTGATGAAAGTGCGCCCACCCTATGGGCTGCTGCGCTATGCCGACGCCACCCTGCGCATCCCCTTCAGCGATGATCTGCGCGCCCAGGTGTTGACCGCTGCCGAGTCGATTCGGGCAGCTCGCAAAGCGAACGATCTGGCGCGGGATCACCAAGACCCAACCCGCTGTCGCAACTGTGGCTACCGCCGGGCCTGTGGACCCGAAGCGCTGTTTTCGTAGGGCCAAGCGGACAATAGACCATACTCCTCCGGTGTGTCCACATCCCAAGCCAAGTTGGGGGATTCCACCACCAGCACCGACAAACCCGCCTCGCCAGCCAACCCCACATGCCGGGCAAAACTATCTGGGCCAAAGGCAAAAGGGATGCCAGACGGCGGGGCCACCAGCAGCGCATTGGTTCCCCCGCTGTGGCTGGGCGTAATCACAACCGTCTGGCTCCGCTGCCCCCACCCCTCTACAAGTGCAGCAATGTCCTCTGTTTGTAACAGGGGTAAGTCTGTGGGCAAAAAGAGCATAGCATCCCCCTTCTGCTTCTGCACAAAAGCCGCAGCCTGATCCATCGCTCCATTCAGCCCCCGCTCCGGTCCAAGATCGTTTTGGCCGAGATCGGTCGCGCGTTCGCGCAAGGCCAACGCGCCGGATTGAGTCGCAAGCGCAAGCACCGCTGGGTCTCGGCTGACGACCACAACCCCAGCAACGAACCCGGCCCCCAGTTGGGTTGCCCCCACCGTAGACAAAGCAACAGCCAACGTCTGCTGCACCAACTGCTGGGTTAGCGCCCGGCGTTCCGGTTGGGGCAACAAGGGAGACAGGCGACTTTTACCCTCGGCCAATGGTTTGACAGGAATGGTGATCCATAGTTGCAGAGGAGGA
>JAHEML010000086.1 GCA_024643705.1 Caldilineaceae bacterium
AATCCGGATCACAATGGGGGCTGCGCCCAAGCCGCGTCGATTATCGATCTCTGGGATGGCGACATCGTCATTTACCAACACTTTGCGGGCGGGTATGCCTTCTCGGCTTAGTTCTTCGGTGCAAATTTCGGAGTTGAATACCGCGCCCGCATAGTTCTTGACAATGTAGACAACCCCTGCACCCTGCAAAACCGCATGGGTGGCAGCCAACAGTTGATCCGGCGTAGGGCTGGTAAAAATCGGCCCCGGACAAGCTGCGTCCAACATGCCCAGCCCAACATAGCCGCTGGGGAGTGGTTCGTGGCCGCTACCGCTGCCGCTGACAACCGCTACTTTTCCGGTTCGTCCTGGCTGTGCCCGCTGGACAAAGTCGGGATCGAAGTGTACTCGTAGCAGGTCGGGGTAGCAGGCGGCCATCCCACGCAAACTACTGGTAATCGGCTCTCCTGGCTTGTTGACAAAGCTATGCATGACGACTCGACAGAACAGCAAGATGAGGGAATAGCCCTTACGTCCACCCCAATGTAGCCTGCCTTGATGAAACTCTCAATAGGCTACCAGATGGTGATAATGCGCTCTTTTTGGTCCTTCAACTGTTGGCGGTTGCGGCGCAGAGCCATATAAATACCAAAAAAGGCCATGATCCCAAAGATGACATAGGGCCAATGTGCCCCAGGGACATTGCCCATTGCAAGCAGAAGAAAGGTAGCCAGAGAAACTGCACCCACGGCAAATGTTCCAACTGAGGCAATTCGGCTCCACCAGATCAGCAGCGCACCGGTGATCCAAACAATGCCGCCCGCCAGGGGAAAGATCGCCATGGCAGTGGCTGCCGCTGTGATGCCACCTGCGCCGCCGTTAAAGCCAGCGAAGATGGACCAGTTGTGCCCCCAGATGGCGGCACCGCCTGTCAACCCAACAGCCAATGCGACAAAGGCTGGATCAGCACCAGGGAAAAATCGATTGGTCAAGCTGCGCACGAGAATGACGGCAACAGCACCTTTGATCCCATCACCCAGGATTGTGGGGATGGCAGCTTTGAGACCGGCAGCCCGCCAGGCATTGGTTCCACCCGTGCGCCCGCTGCCTACTTTGCGGATGTCCACCCCATACATCCGTGTCACCCACAAACCGGTCGGGATCGATCCAAGCAGATAACCGATCAATGCGCCAATGGGAACCAAAAGCCAGTCCATATATCCTCCTGTGGGAAAGTCGATCCAGAGACGGTTTCAGAAAAGCGCACGGATTTGTGTAGATGGGCAGTTACATAGATTGACTTGTGCGAACCAGGCTGCACAACCTATTCGTCCTTGGCCGACACATACGGGATAGGAGGGCGAGAATTCTCTGGCAAAGGTGGGGGAGGGGTCTGACTGACCCCCTGCATGTGAAGTTCACCGTCCAGGGTCGCGCCGTCGTCCAGCAGAAAACTTTTGACATAGAGAATGCCGCTGACATGGCACCCTACCAATAATTCTGCCCGATCCGCGCGGATTATCCCATCGAATTCACCCCGAATGCTGACGGTGCGGGCGCGTATCTCTGCATTGACACGGGAATTTTCAGTCAAGATCACATTGGCGGGCGTTTCGAGCAAGCCAGACTCCATCACCCCATCAATTCGGATGCTGGTGTCGCTGCGCAGAACGCCGTTGTAGGTAGCCCGGGGGCCGATGATCACTTCGATTGCATCGGGTTCGGGGCGATTGGAACGTCGAAACAAGGCTTTTTCCTAACTATCTAAACGTCGATCAATCTAAACGTAAATCAACTTTTTGGAAATGCTGCGGCCCTGGTGGATACGATTGATAATATCGGCCAGAAGAGGGGCAACCGAGATGATTTCCAGTTTGGGGTGGCGGCTTTCGGGCGGAACAGCCACAGTGTTTGTGACCACCAATTTGCCAATCCGATCGTCGGCGTCCAACCGTTCCAGAGCCGATGGCAGCAGAATGGGGTGGCTAATCGAAAAGGCGGCTTTGCCCACAGCACCGGCCTCGTAAAGCGCATCAAGCTGTTTGAGAACACTCCCACCGGCCATCATATCATCAATAATGATAGGGCGTCGTCCATCAATATCTCCCACCACATGGGTGGTCTCGGTGGTCTCAAAACTCATACGCCGCTTCTGCATAATCACCAAGGGCAGGTTGAGTATTTCGGCATATTTCCCGGCCAGGCTGGCCCGCCCCACATCCGGGCTGACAATGGCGGCATTGTTAAATTCGGGCTTCTGAAAATATTCAGCCAAAAGAGGCAATGCGCTGAGGGGATCGACAGGAATGTTAAAGAAGCCCTGGGTCGCCCGGGCATGAATGTCTATAAAAACAACCCTGGCTGCGCCGGACATTTCCAGCATATTCGCAACCACACGGGCACTGACAGCCTCACGGCCCCGGGCCATTCTCTCCTGTCGCCCATAAGGGAAATAGGGCATTACCACGCTTACGCTATGGGCGCTGGCCCGCCGGAAAGCGTCCAAATAAAGCAGCAGTTCCATCAGGTGATCATTTACAGGGCGGCTGCAGGGCTGCACCAGAAAGATGTCCTGATCCCGCACCACTTCATCAATAATCACATGGATTTCGGTGTCGGGCAGGAAACGGGTGGTGGCCTTGCCCAGAGGAACACCGAGAATGTCGGCGATCTCTTTGGCGAGGCTTGGGTGGGCAGAGCCAGAGAATATCCGTAACGGATGGTAGGACACGGCGTTTTCCTTATCGACTAAAGCGGGGTTCTATGGGGTCGTCGGTGAAACACCAAAAACTTCGTGCAGTTCGTTCCTGCCTGCATTATATGATAGCATTCAGGGCAGGGCAAACGTAGGGCCTCATCGCGGAGTTGCACTGTAGGGGGAAACTTGATGGAGAAAATACTGTTGGTCGCCACCCACAATCGGGGAAAAGTGGCCGAATACAAAGATTTGTTAGCCGATTTGCCCCTGCGGGTTACCTGGCTGGACGAGTTGGGGATAGACAGCGATGTAGAGGAAACCGAAGAAACATTTGAAGGCAATGCCATCCTAAAAGCCCGCCATTATGCCCAGTTGACAGGGCTGTGGACCTGGGCGGACGACAGCGGCCTGGAGATTGACGCGCTGAATGGGCGGCCGGGTGTCTATTCGGCTCGCTACGGCGGCAAAGGGCTGACCGACGCAGACCGCTATGGCATTGTATTGGATGAAATGAAAGATGTGCCGGACAACGAGCGCACAGCCCGGTTTCGCTGTGTGGTGGCAATCGTCCAACCGGGCGGCAAAGTGGATATCCGGTCTGGCACTATGGAAGGAGTCATTGCCCATGAACCAAAAGGGAATTATGGTTTTGGCTATGATCCCATCTTCTACATTCCCGCTCTCCACGCCAATCTGGCCGAATTGGAATCGGGGGTGAAAAACGAGATAAGCCATCGGGCCGAAGCAGCAGCCAAAGCACGGACTATGCTGGCACGGATGCTCGCAGAGGCAGATGGGAACGAGGAGTAGAGGCGCGGATGTTCATCGGCAGCTAAAAGCCCAAGTATGCCTCTACCACCTGGGGGTCTTCCAAAAGTGTCTTGGCTTCCCCGCTCAGGCGAATCGTGCCCGTCTCCATCACATAGCCCCGGTGGGCCACCTGTAGCGCTGCCTGAGCGTTCTGCTCCACCAGCAAGATCGTCGTCCCCTGGCTGTTGATCTCCAGAATAATTTGAAAAATCTGTTCGACCAGAATCGGAGCCAGCCCCATAGACGGCTCGTCCAGCAGCAGAATCCGTGGCCGGGCCATCATCGCCCGGCCCATGGCCAGCATCTGCTGCTCGCCGCCCGATAGTGTGCCGCCTGCCTGTTTCAGCCGTTCGCGCAGCCGGGGAAAAAGCGAGAGTACCCGCTCGTAATCCGACGCGATGCCGTCGGTATCGTTGCGGTTGAACGCGCCCATCTCCAGGTTTTCCTGTACCGTCAGCCGGGCAAAAATCTTGCGGCCCTCGGGCGACTGAACAACTCCTCGGTGGGTGACAGTGTGGGCCGGCAAATGGTCGATGCGCTCGCCCTCAAGATAGACGGTTCCCTCTTTCGGCGTCAGAATACCGCTGATGGTGTTGAGGGTGGTCGTCTTGCCCGCGCCGTTGGAGCCAATGAGCGTGACAATCTCGCCTTGCTCCACGGTGAGAGAAATGCCTTTGAGCGCATGGATACGGTCGTAGTAGGTGTGAATGTTTTCGAGTGTGAGCATCTAAAATAATTATGAAATGTGAATTAAGAATTGTGAATTGTGAATGTTTGGTCAGTCCTCAGATAGGGCTGTTTGGACGCTGGCGTTCATGATTCGGCAGAGTTCGTCGCATTCCCGATAAACAGGCACCACTTCTTCGCGTGGCAATAGCTGGGCAAGACCAACCATCTTGAGCCAGACACGAGATTCGTTCAACTCTTTCAAGCAAATTCGCAATTTGTGTACAAAATCGCGTTTGCTTTCTGCACCCCGTCCTTCAGCAAAATTGGGTGCTGGCGATGTACCGCTGCGTAATAATTGCCCAGCAATATGACGCTCAGCGGGTGTTGATGGCAGGCGATCGCAAAATTGTATAATCATGACTGCAAATTGTATCAACCGGTCTTCTAAATCATCGCCCTTTGCCACCAGCCACCCTCCATTCACAATTCACAATTCACCGTTCACAATTCATAATTTCTCTCCTTTCTTCTCTAATCCGCCAGAAGTATCAACCAACACACCCGGTCCCAAATAGGCTTCCACCACCCGCGGGTTGGCCCGCACTTCGGCAGGTTTGCCCTCGGCGATCTTCTTGCCATAGTCCAGCACGGTGATATTTTCTGAAATATTCATCACCACTTTCATATCGTGTTCAATGAGAAAAACCGTGATCCCTTTCACATCCCGCAGCCGGTGGACCAAATCTATCATCTCCTCGGTTTCCCTGGGATTCATGCCCGCGGCCGGTTCGTCCAGGAGCAAAAGTTGGGGGCGGCTACCGATGGCACGGGCGATCTCCAACAGCCGTTGATCGCCGTAGGGCAGATTGGTAGAAAGCGTCTCCCCTTCGCCGCCCAGCCCCACAAATTCCAAAAGCTCCTGGGCGAATTCCTTGGCTTGGCGTTCTTCGGCCTGCTGGAATGGAGAGCGGAAGACAGCGCCCAATGGGCTGGCCTTCATGCGCACATGCTGCCCCACCAACACATTTTCCAATACGGTCATGCCCTTGAACAGGCGGATATTTTGGTACGTCCGAGCAATTCCCAGGCCGATGATCTGATCCGAACGTTGCCCCACCAACGAGTGTCCGTCGAAGTGGATCGATCCCTTCTCCGGGCGGTAGAGACCTGTCATGCAATTGAAGAAGGTCGTCTTGCCTGCTCCGTTGGGACCAATCAGGCTGGCAATCGAACCGCGCTCGATCACCAAATCGACAGCGTCCACCGCGGTCAAACCGCCAAATACCTTTGTTACACCCTTTGCCTCCAGCAGTGCAGCCATCAGGCGTGCCCTCCTTCCAACTGTTCATCTTCGTCCACAGGCAGTTCAGCGTCTTCGCTGTGCAATTCTCGGCGGCGGCGGGCTGATGGCAAAATACCTTCGGGGCGCACAATCATCATCACAATCAACAACACAGCAAAGGTGACAATGCGGTATTCGTCCACACCACGCAGCACCTCTGGCAGCCCTTTGAGCGCCAGCGCACCCAACACCACACCAGGAATACTGCCCATGCCCCCCACAATAATCAGCGCCAATGCATCGATGGAGACAAAGAGCGAAAAATTCTCCGGGAAGATGTTTACCTGGCGTGCCGCGTACAATTGACCGGCCAACCCGGCAAATGTTGCACCAATGGCAAAGGCCAGCAGTTTTGTCTGCACCAAATGGATACCCGTAGCCTGGGCCACATCTTCATCCTCGCGCATGGCAACCCAGGCCCGCCCCAACCGTGAATCGTTCAGTCGGATGGCGACAAAAGCAACGACGGCAGACCCAAGAATCGCCAGCAGGAAAATCCAGCCTTGCGCGTCCAGATGGGTGGTGAGAGCAGCAGGGGCAACCCCAAAGAGAGTGGGCTGGGCAATTTGCAGCAGGCCCCGAGGCCCATTGGTCAGGTCGCCCAGATTGAGCATAAAGAGGCGAATAATTTCGCCGAAGCCAAGGGTGACAATCGCCAGATAGTCGCCCCGCAGCCGCAACACAGGAATCCCCAGCAGCACCCCACCAATGGCCGCTGTCAGCATCGCCAGGGGAATAGCCGACCAGTAGCCCAGCAGGGGGCTTTGCGGCGAGATGCCCATCCCTGTCAGCAGAGCGCTGATATAGGGGGAAGAAAAGGGCGCTGAGACAAAGGCATAGACATACGCACCAATGGCAAAAAAGGCCACGTAGCCCAGGTCCAGCAGACCCGCATAGCCCACAACAATATTCAGTCCCAGCCCCATCATCACAAAAATGAAGACGATATTCATCACCGAATTTTGGAATTGGTTCAGAACAAAGGGCAAGCAGAGCAGCACAACAGCCAACAACGCTCCGATGATCAGCTGTTCCAGCCCGGCATGTGCCGCACGCAGAGCGAAGAGGCCAGAGCCGGTTGCCATGAGCACCAGCAGCAACCGGATGATATTTTTGTCGTTGCCAAAGGTGGTTACCCCATCCAGCCCCAGATAGTAGATAAAGGCGAAGAGGGCAAAGGGCAGCAGAATTGTGAACCAACGTGTGCCGGGAATGTGTACGCCCCGCATGGAGCCTGCCGCACCACTGCGGGTAAAATGAACGAGCAGACCACCCGCAACACCGGCGAGGGCAAGGTAGAGAGCCAGAATCGCATAGGCAATAGGACTCACTTCGCCATTCAGCACTGTGCCTGCGCGCACATTGAGCATAGCGGCCATATTCAGAGGCACAATTTGATCAAAGACGGGCTGAATCTTCACCCCATCCCCCAGCAGGCTGTTGAAAAAGCCCACCTCTACCACCAGGAGCAGACCCGCCACCAGGCCGATCAACAGGCCGTGTTGCAACAATTGGCCCAATCCCATGCCCGTTTCTCTGGCGGGGCCGCGCAACACGGCATAGACAAAAAGCGCCAGCAACACCGCCAGTACAGGTTGGGTTGCACCGGCCAACCTGGTGGGCAGGCCAATCAGCGTCAAATAGGTCAGTATTGCAAAGGCAATCAACCCAATATTGAATGTTTTTCTCATAGAGTGGCCCCCCGTCCGTAAGCCAATTCCGCGTCAATTCGCATGTTCCGCCCCATCCGCGTTCTATGTTTCATGCCTTCTTTTCGCTCAAAATCTCGCCAAAGATGCCCGATGGCCGGAAAATCAGAATCAGCACCAGCACCGAGAAAGCAATGATGTCCTTGTATTCCGTCGGGATGCCCAGCGCACTGGGGCCAAGAGCTTCGATCATTCCCAGAATGAGTGAGCCAAACATGGCACCGGGTATGTTGCCAATGCCGCCCAAGACAGCGGCCGTAAAGGCTTTCAAACCCGGAATAAAGCCACTGTTGAACTTGACAACCGTGTTGTGAAAACCCAGCATCACACCGGCTGCGCCAGCCAGAGCAGACCCCAGCACAAAGGTTGCCACGATCACCGCGTCCACATTCACCCCCATCAGCGCTGCGGTGTCCTTGTCTTCGGCCACGGCGCGCATGGCCCGGCCCAGCTTTGTGCGCTGAATAATCAGATAGAGGCCGAGCATAAGGAACACCGAGGCAAAAAAGATGATCAGACCCGTGTAGGGGATAAAAACGTCCCCGGTGCGAATGCCGCCGGAGATGAGATCGGGCTTGCGATAGCTGTGGGGGCTGACGCCAAAGATGAGGAGAACCGAGTATTGCAAAAAGAGGGACGCACCGATGGCGCTGATGAGAGGCACAAGTCGGGGAGCACGGCGCAAAGGCCGGTAGGCCAGCCGCTCCAAAGTGACACCTGTGACCACCGAGCCGAGCATACCCATGATCAAAATGAAGAGAAGTGCCGCCACCACCACAGCGGTCGAACCTTCCATCCAACCCTGGGCCGCAGCAAATTGCAGGGCAAAAAAGCCGGTAATGCCGCCGATCATCATCACTTCGCCGTGGGCAAAGTTGATCATAAAAAGAATGCCGTAGACCAGGGTGTAGCCCAAGGCGACAAGAGCATACACGCCGCCCAACACCAGCCCGTTGATCCCCTGGGAGATCCAAAACGAGGTTGGGTAGCCCTCGGCTATGCCCACAGTAACCACCCGCCAGACTACCAGCGCGATCACCACCACGCCAAACAATCGGATGAAAAGTTTCGAGAGAGCCTGTTTTTCCATGCGCGTCCCCTATAGAAGTCCGACTTTTTACAAAAAGTCGGACTTCGGACTTCTGATAACGAAAACGGGGTGGGCCAGAATCAAACCCAGCCCACCCCGTTGCCATGCTTATACTGAGGGGTTGTGCTTATTCCATACCAAAACCAGCAACCTGGATGAACTCGCCACCTGTCACTGTGAAGACCTGCACACCACCAGCACCACATTCGCCGATTTCGTTGCAGGAAAGCGTTCCAGTCAGGCCGGTCAACTCTGTCACGCCACGGATGGCGCTGAGCAATTCTTCCCGATCGATAACCAGATTGTCGCCATCTTTTACAGCAACAGCCTTGATAGCCGCGGCAATCACCATCACCGAATCGTAGCTCTGGCCGTGGAAGGGGCCTAGATCATCCGGCGCAACACCGAACTTGTCCATGTACTTGGCTGTGAAGGCTTCCAAACCGGCTTCGTTGGTTGCACCCGCCACAAAGGACATGTAGGTTCCCTCGGCAGCATCACCAGCCGCTTCGAGATATTGCTGTGTGTAGGCACCGTCGTCGCTCATAAAGAGGGCGCCGTCCAGACCAGGAGTTTCCTTCATTTGCTGGGCAATCAGAGCAGCTTCGGTGGAATAGCCACCAAAGAAGACGAATTCGGGCGAATTGGCGCCAATTTTGGCCAAGGCAGCCCGGAAATCCGTGTCGCCCACCTGCACGCCCTCAAAGTTGGTCACTTCTCCACCCAGCTCGACAATACGATCCTGGAAGATTTCAGCCAAGCCTTTGCCGTAATCCGAGTTATCGTTGATGACAGCAACCTTGGTTTTGCCCAGATCGTTGAAGACATAATCGGCGTCGACAACACCCTGCAAGGCATCGCTCAAGGCAGTGCGGTTACAGACATCGCACTCTGCCGAAACCACGGCCGGGTTGGTCGCGCTGGGCGACACAAAGGGGATA